>JANOTW010000354.1:0-2247 GCA_031416575.1 Ferruginibacter sp. | reverse complement strand
AAAAAAGTTTTTATCCATAAAATCTTTTACCGGGTAAGCCATTCCTTTTTCAGTAATGCCTTTAATTAAATTCTTTTTGGAGAGGGTGCCAACCACCGAGCTGTTTTTTAATACAAGAAAATTGGAGGCCTGCCCGTTCAGCAATTCCTGCGTAGCTGCCTGAAGGGTATCATTTTCATCAAGCGTAGTGTAATTACACATTGTTACATCACTCACACTTGTATTGGACAACATGCTATGGGTTTGTGTAAAGGTGGTTTCAGCCTGTGCTGCCAGGAAAATAAATATTCCAATAAACACAAGGAATGGATTTGAAAACAATCCCCAAAACACAAATAGTATGGCAATAAACTGACCGATACGTGCGGCAATCCTGGTGGCTAATACCCTGTTTAATTTCAAGGCAAGAATTGCACGAAGCGCCCTGCCACCATCCATTGGAAAGGCGGGTATCAAATTAAAAACAGCGAGTACAAGGTTTATTTTTAAGAGATTCTGAATAAAATTATCTGTAGTTGTTAATGTGATAAATTGAGTAGCAAAAAGAGGCTGGCCGCTTGCATAAAGATAAATCATTAGTACTGCTGCAATAACAAAATTAACCAACGGGCCAGCCCGCGCCACTATTAATTCCTGTGCCGGTTTTTCCGGCATTTTTTCCAGCATGGCAATACCGCCAATGGGCAGCAGCGTAATGTGTTTTGTTTTAATGCCATACCGCCTGGCTGCCAGTGCATGGCCATATTCGTGCAGCGTTACACAAAGAAACAAAACCAATATAAATCCCACAGCCGTTAGAATGTGCAATAGATCGCCATTGGTGCGTAATTGCAGCATTACAATCCATGCAATGAGAATTATGAACGTCCAATGTATAAATACATCAATGCCTAAAAATTTTCCGATTTTAACTGAACCTTTCATAAATTTCTTTTAATTTTTAAAAACAATTTTTTTCTTAATCCTGTCTGTGCCACACATTGGTTGGTTTTATGCCCAATTCATTGGCCTTTCTGATACCTGGTGATCATTACCCACGAACTAAAATAGCTATATACTTAACGCCTGCTTCTTGTAATTTTTCAATCACTGCTTTTGATAAATTAGCTTAAGTAAACAGTTTTTTTATTTTTGCCAGCCGGTTCCGCAAATAAATTTCATCAATCGTTTTAATTTGCTGCTTATATCATCCTAAACCTGATTTATGCCTGATGTACACTTATATTATACAATTAACTTCAATACAGGAAGGATGCTTTGTTTTGAATTAATTTGTATAAATGTTCTGCATCTTCCTTTCGGCACAACTCTGTTCCTGGATTCATAGTAGCAGCTGTGCCACATGCCACACCGTATTGAACCGCCTCAGTCAAACTTTTATTTCTGGTTAAACTCAGCGCTATACCGGCTACCATACTATCCCCTGCACCCACTGTGCTTTTTCTTTTTACTGCCGGAGGCATTATTTGCAGTGCCAGTTCTTTTGTTACCAGCATGGCCCCTGCAGGCCCCATTGAAACCACCACCACTTCACAGTTTCCTTTATCAATCACTTTTCTTGCTGCATCCTCCACCACTTCAATATTCAATTCTTCTTTTCCCAGAAGTAAACTCAATTCGCCGAGGTTGGGTTTTATTAAATAAACCCCTGCCTGTACAGCTTGCTCCAATGCTTCGCCAGAAGTATCAACAATAAGTCTTGCATTTTTTTTACGGGCAATCAATGCTATCCTTGCAAAAATATCTGTGGGTACACCCGGTGGTAAACTGCCACTGGCAACAATGTATCCTACATCCTTAATGTTTTCAATACTGTTTAAACAATCCTGCCATTCCTGTTCACTTATTATTGGCCCCGGCATCCCAAAACGATATTGCTGATTGGAAGCGGTTTCTAATACAACAATATTTTCTCTGGTATTATCTATTGTTTCTGTTACGATAGAATCAACCAATTCGTCAGTGAGTAATTGGGTAAATGTTTTTCCGCTATAACCTCCGGCTAAATAAACCGCAGTGGCTTCTCCGCCTAATTTTTTAATAGCCCTGGCAACATTAATACCGCCTCCACCCGGTTCATAAACAGGCAATGCACATTTTAATTTCTTTTCAGGAATTAATACCGGTACCGATGTGCTTTTATCAATTGCAGGGTTAAATGTTACTGTTATAATTGCAGACATAATTTAAAAAAATAATTATTCTAAAATTTTATTCTTAGTTTATTAAGCAGGTTCCTTATAAACC
>JANOTW010000353.1:0-3390 GCA_031416575.1 Ferruginibacter sp. | reverse complement strand
CAATCACCACATCAAACCCACCCTTTGCAAATACCTCCGGAAATTCCTGCTGCCAGTTAAATGCTTTATCACCTGCCACTGCCGGGTCATCAATCAAACTATTGCCGCATTTTATGTGCTGGTTAAGGTTGTTCAGTTTTCGGCCTTTTCGGGCGGTACGCAGCCACAGGCTTAGTTTGGCTATTTCGGTGGCTTCATCATTAATGTCCACCCCGTAAAGATTGTTTTCCAAAATACTGGCTTCCACATCGCTCAGCACCAGCGTATCGCCAAAAAGCCGGGCTTTCAGTTCGTCTAAGCCCTGGTGTTCGGCTATCAAAAACTCCAGCGCCTGGTTAAGGAAGGCGCCACTGCCACAGGCCGGGTCGCAGATGGTCAACTGTAGTAACCATTGGCGGTAACCTTCCAGCTTTTGCAGCAGTTGCTGTTTATTGGCCTTGCGTTTTTGTGGTGTAAAAGCATCATCCACAATTTGCAGTTCCTCTTTCTTTTGTGTGCAAAGGGTGCCGATGGTATTTTCTACAATGTATTTGGTAATGTAGCGGGGAGTGTAAAAAACACCGTCTTTTTTTCTTTTGGAGATTAATTTTACCGCAACCTCACCCCCTACCCCTTCTCCAAAAGAGAGGGGAGCAGAAAGTTCCCGTTCTACTTCCTCTATCTCGCTAAGGCTGTGTTCAAAAATATGCCCCAGTATGTTTACATCCACTTCACTTTCAAAATCATAATTGCTCAGGCCCCTGCAGCTATCAAAAAGCAGTTGGTCATTTACAGCGATGCTGTCTAATACTTCATCGGGTGCAAAGAGGCCGCCGTTGTAAGCGAATATTTCGTATTGCTTTCCCTGGTAGCCGGTATTGAGGTAACCAAAGTATTTTTTAAAGCGGTCATAAAGGGGCACATAGTTATCCAACTCCTTTAGTTGTTCCCATTGCTTCAATATATCCCTTACACTGTTGGGCGGCAGCAGCAGCCGGTCTTCGGCAAATAGTATAAACAGGAAACGGTCTAACAATTTCTGAGTTTTTTTAAACAGTTCCAGTTTATCATACTGCGGGTTCTGGTTCGTAATATCAGTAAAGAGTTGTTTCTTAAACCTGCTATAATCCGTGTAGAGTTTTTTGGTTATGTTTTCTTCTTCGGCAATGGATTGCTGCTTCATTTTAAGCGGCACATCACCTGCAAGGGCCTGCTGCCGCAGGCAGCAATATAAAAGGGCGAACCGTTCTTTACCCAGGCGAAAAAGATCAAACTCTTCGAAGTCTATGGCATCGTTGATGTATAAACGCAGCTTTGCGAAATTGGCGGTAATTACATAGATGCAATCCTTGTGCTGGTGCTTGTAGCCAAAAGCCTGTTTTTCCACTTTGCCCAGGTCGGTGGTATTGGTATCTTTTAATTCTATAACGGTGGTAACTGTAGCCCCCTCCCGGCCTCCCCCAAAAGAGGAGGAGAAGATGGCCCCATCGCTTTTGGTAGCATCACTGGTAGATTTTTGTTCCAGCACAAGGTTGTAATCAGGCTGGGGTTTCAATGTATAACCCAATACGCTTACAAACAGGTCCCTTACAAATCCTTCCTGGTATTCTTCTTCTTTGGCATTAAAGATGTTTTGCTGTATAGCGGCATTTTTAAAATGTGCCTGAAAGCGGAGCCATGCCTCCTCCAGGTTTTCCTTATTGAGATCGTTGAGGTATTTTTTTAAAACAGATTGTTGAAATAGCGGCATAATGTAAGGGTAATAATTGCCGAAAATAAGGAAAAAGGTTGAGGTATGGGGTGAATGGCGGGTTGCGGGTGCATACCAAATTGTCGCATTTTATAAAGCCCGTGGTCGGTGAGACACCGGCCACGGCGGGAAAAATTGAATACTTAATTGGGGTATTTTATTTTTACAGTTGCCGGGCCCCGCCTGCCACCTTCTTGTTAATGCAGTTTACGTTTTTTTAAACCTGACTATAAAACGAAGGCCGGTAAGCAGCGGGTACAGGTAAAGATTACTGCGCCTGTTGGCTGGCGGGCTTACATTTCGTAATTAATCAGTTTCAATTCTTTTACAGTTCTAAACTGTTTATCAGATGTAATTAGGGGTAGGTTTGCAGCAATAGCTGTTGCCGCAATAATAGCATCGGCTAACTTTAAATGATATTTTTTTCTTACTTCAACATATTTTTCTTTAATGGTGTCATTCATTGATACAACTACACATTCATTCATTAAAGCCATAATTTGCATAACTTCTTTTGCTGTCATATTTTTAAACCCGATCAACTCTAATTCAGTTATAAATGATGCATAAATATTTTTGCCTTCCAGCATCTCCGCCAGCGTATCATTGCCTTTCAGCAGGTATAAAAATATATTGGTATCAACTAAAATTTCTTTCCCACTCCTCTCTTAGTTTTTTTTGAATATTCAGAGGGGATGTTTTCAGCTTCATAATGCCATTGTACTTTTTTGCATTGAAACCTGTTAAAGACTTTTCTTTATAGAGTTTTTTGTCTATGGCCTCCACCTCATTTTTACCGGCGCCTTTTTTCAATATTAATACCATATTATTCATTTTCAACAAATTTACTTTTAAAAAATCATACTTTATAGCCGGGCCGCTTTAATAACAGGGCAAACGCATTAAAAACCAATTTCTGACAAAAGAAGCATATTCTTAATCCCGAAGGGATGTTATTATTATAGAATTGAATCAATCTTGATTTTTTAAAACCCCGAAGGGGTGAAATATATACTTCACAAGGGATAAAAACGTGAATAAGATTTTTTTGTCCAGGCAGTGAAGCTATGGGCATCATCGTTGCATTGGTACATCCCGATAGCGCAGCGTATCGTGGACGCCCTCTTGTACTATATACCATTGGGCTCCCGATGCATCGGGATTAAATTAATTCGGGAGCGTATTTTATTTGGTTATTGTGCAAAATAAATATCACTAATTTATCCCTTGCGCAGTATAAACTCTTTTTATGCCTTCAGCATTCCTGATAGGTAATAATAAATGGGTGCATCTCAAATTATTGCCGGGGGTTGCCAACCTTTCATAGACCCTAATTATTTAAATACTCTCTGCAAAGGTTGGCAACCCTCCAGGAATGGAGCGATAATTCGGGATGCACCGAGGCATATTGCTCATGCAATAGTGTAATTCTAATTACTACGTGATAAATATCCCCAATGGTATATAGTACAAGAGTACCCAAATAAACCGGGGCTGATGTTTCGCTAATAACAACATTGGTAAAATTTAAAGGGCATTTATTTTCAAAGGGCGAACTGTTTTTTAAAGGGAGGCATAATTTGAAGACCCTGTTTTGCCAATGTTGTTATTAGCGAAACATCAGCCCCGGTTTATTTGGGTACTCTTGTACTATATACCAT
>JANOTW010000352.1:0-1603 GCA_031416575.1 Ferruginibacter sp. | reverse complement strand
GTCAAATTGCCACCTGGTATGTCCATCATCGGGACCGTAGCCATACCACCTTCCTGAAACCCGGTCGTAATAAATATCAGTCTGGTACATTTCAAAATCAAAATAACGGTTACCCGTAGTATTATCCAGCGACAGGCCGCCGAATAACCAGAGAGAATCTGTACTGTTTGGACCTGCTCTTCTTACATGCACAAACATATCCAGTATATCATTTTTATCAGGAACGGATTGAATACCACCTGTCCAGGTAGCCGGGCTATTTCCATTTTTATCTGCTCCAGCTGTAAAAACAGTGGTGTCAACACCATGATAATCCCGAACGAATATAGCATCCAGCCAAAGCCTGTTATTAACCACAGAAAATGATGGCCTGTTCATGGTGCGATAAAAAGAACTCATCCTTTTAGGCCATGGAGAAGCATCTGTGAGGTAAGATGCAACCAAAGCAGCAACACCAGTAGTATCTATTACAAATTTTCCGGAAGTATCAACAGCATTTAAATTATACCAGTCATCGGTTGAAGTTTGTACCGTATTGAATAAATAATTTGCTCTTAATTCTCCGTCTACACCAAATCTTGCCTTTACAATAGGCGTTGTTATTTGCGCATAAAAAAATAATGGGCAAATAAATAGGGTAAATAAAATAAGTAGATGTCTTTTCATAGGATCACATTTTCATTCTGAAACATCGGCTTGAGAACATCCATAAAACAAATAAGCCGGAAGCTGAAAATAACTTACCGGTTATTCATTCAGCATTATTATCGACTTACAATCTTTTCTGTTGAGATCGGAGAAGCTATCATTCCTCCACCCTGTAACATAGCTACCACCTGGTAACTGACTGTTCCAGCAGTAACGGCATCGTCCGTACATTTAAAAGAACGTGAGTTGCCACAGGGTAATGAGTATACGATAGACCACTCTGCGTATTCATCATTGGGATCCTCATAAGTTCTCATTACTACAAATCCGTTTACTCCCGCATTGGACGTAAGCCCCCAGCTTGAAGTAATTCCTCTTCCTTGCCGGTGTGTTCTGAAAAAATCAAAAGACGGGGCAATGATTGTTTTTTTAACGAGCAGCTTACTGTTGTTAACCTCTTTTACAGGACTTGCTGACAAGCAGATAAACAGTAGCAGGGATAAAATCCCGGTTGTTGTAATTGTTTTCATAAGGGGTGTTTTATTTATAAATTAAAAGTAGCCTTCTGAACAATAAAAACATAAGTAAACATTCTTGTTATTTTCCCCTGATTTTCAAATGTATCTTTTACTAAAAAAATAGCTGGTGCTGGTTTAAGTAATTGTGTACTAATGATAACTGTATAGCGATTTTATAGTTTAACCCCTATAATGTTAAAATAAAAAAAGGTACTCATAAAAAAACCTCTTCCTGTTGAAATAGAAGGAAGAGGTTATTATTAATAAAATAGGAAAATAACAAGAGTCGGCTAAAATAAAGTTTTTGTAGTTTAATTTTTTGGTCAATACCAGCACCCGATACACTCAGGTAATATGAACCAGTTGCTAATTTATCCATGCTAATGGAAATATTGTTTCCATTGCCTTTTATTACATGCGTTGAACTTTGCATAATT
>JANOTW010000351.1:0-2742 GCA_031416575.1 Ferruginibacter sp. | reverse complement strand
CAGGTCAATGTCTCGGCGGGTTTTTTATTTTCATTATCCGGTAATGCGAAATATCCTTTCCTCATCGGCCCCGATATAAATTTCAGCTTAACCAAAATGGCTAAATCAGGCCTCTTCAAAAACCGGCATTACAGTTACTTTGGCATACAGGTTCAGAAAGTTATTGGTAAAAAATAATTGAACATAAAATGTTTCGTCGAATGCAACCCTTTATGAATTAACCTTGTCAGTTTAAAAAAATCAACCATCATAAAAACAATTGTATGAAAAAGTTACCGCTTCATTTATCCATCATTATCGCCTTTAGTTTTATGATGCAAAGCTGTGTAAAAGATACTTTGCAAACCACCTACACTTATTTTCTGCCGGTATATGAAAGCAAGGCGGAAGTATGGAAAAGTATCAAAAGCGATCCGCCGCAGCCATTGCGAAAAACAGGTAAATTGTTTTTATACGGGAGCTATATTTTTATAAATGAACTCAATAAGGGCGTGCATATTATTGATAATTCAAATCCACGGGCGCCCAAAAACATTTCTTTTATTTCCATACCCGGCAACATTGATATCGCCGTTAAAAACAATACACTGTATGCGGATATTTTCACCGATATGGTTACGCTCGACATAGCAGACCCGGCGAATATTATTTTAAAAAAAGTAAGTACCAAAGTTTTTCCTGAAAGGGAATATGATAATGGTTTTGCCCCTGACAGCACAAAATATATTGTTGACTGGCTAAGGAAAGAAACTACGGATAAAAAAGAAATGGAAAGTGACAGATCGTTGGGAAGGCAGCCGCTATCATGGTTTTCAGCACAGCGAATGGATATGTCTGCCTCAACCAAAGCTGCTGTAGTAGGGATAAGCGGTTCAATGGCGCGTTTTACCATTGTAAATAATTATTTATATACTGTTGGCCGGTCCAATTTAACCGCCTTCAATATTTCTTCATCGGCCAACCCGGTAAAGGAAAATGTAAAATCGCTTGGTTGGAATATTGAAACCATTTATCCATTAAAAGATAAACTATTTATCGGCGCTCAAACAGGCATGTTCATTTACAGTATTGCTGATCCGGCCAACCCGTCTTTTCTTGGAAGCTTTTCCCATGCATGTTTTAACGACCCTGTTATCGCGGATGACCAATACGCTTATGTAACCCTGCGTGCAACTACCGACCCTACGCCTTGCCGGGGTACGGTTGCCGCCCAACGCAATGAACTGGACATTGTAAATATTTCAAACATACTTCGGCCTACCCTGTTGAAGATCTATGATATGGCGGAGCCCAAGGGCCTTAGTAAAGACGGTGACCTTCTTTTTATATGTGATGGCAAGGCAGGATTAAAAATATACAATGCGGCAAACGTTCTGGATTTGAAACAGGTGAAGGTCATTAATAACATCCAGCCTTTTGATGTGATTTGCCAGGCAGGCCTTGCGATAGTGGTGGCGGATGAAGGTATTTTTCAATATGATTATACCAATATCAATAACATAAAACTCATCAGTAAAATAACGATTGATAAATAATGTTGACCGGGTATTTTTAAAAATGATTGTCCGGGCCAGGAAGCTATGTGGATCATCGTTGCATCGCCCTCTTGTACTGAATACCAATGGGCAACTTTAATTGCGTTATAATTAGCAAACCTTCAGGCCTGTTACGGAAATGATTATGCATTAAAACAAAATAAAAATATTCATGAATAAATTCCTGATACTGGCTTTGGCGGTTACCACTGCAACTTGTAAAATGAATGCGCAGGATACTATCATGAAAGGGGGCAGCCTGATAAACCATTTTCATTCATTCAATACCGTTCAAGTTTTAAATGGAAGCTCCACCACTTCGCTTGCTGTCAATAGCGTGAATGGGTTTCAATTTGGAAAATTCTTTAGCGGTATTGGTACAGGCTTCGATTATTATTATCACACATCCGTACCCTTATTTATAGAAGCAAGGCTTGACCTGGCGAAACGAAAAGGAAAATTGCAATTGTTTGGAAATGGCGGGTTAAGCTTTCCTTTTTCTTCCCGGAATAAAAGGTTGGAATTTAAAACAGGCCCCTATAAAACAGGCGGATTATATGGCGGCGGGCTTGATTATCTGATACCGGTTAAGAAGGAAGCGGTCATAGTAGGGGTGGCTTTTAGCAATAAGCAGGTTATTCAAATGGTGGATAACAATATATGGAATCCCATGTTGAACAGGGTAGAGAATATTCCAATAAAAGACAAGTATTCTTTAAACCGCATCGCCATCAGGGTAGGCTGGATGTTTTGACCTCCCTCACCTTTGGAGAGAAAAAGAGGGTGGGGCATTTGATCATTGTTTTATAAAATGCAGGTTACGTTTTATTCCTGCAAACTTGCTCCTCTTTAAAGGAGAGCTTTTAAAAACTATTTTAAAACTTTCTTCCGTTAATTCCTCCCAATCGTTGGTAGTAAAATTTAATATAGCCGGGATAGGAGTGAAACTCATTTCATTCGCAGGTTTTGAAAAACGGTTCCAGGGGCATACATCCTGACAAACATCGCAGCCAAACATCCAGTTATCAAATTTGCCTTTCATTGCATCCGGTATCAACGCATCTTTTAATTCAATGGTGAAGTAAGAAATACATTTGCTACCGTCTATTACTTTATCCGGGAGTATGGCATCTGTTGGGCAGTTGTCAATGCATTTGGTGCAGGTGCCACAATAATCCTTTGCGTAGGCATCATCATATTCCAGTTC
>JANOTW010000350.1:0-7140 GCA_031416575.1 Ferruginibacter sp. | reverse complement strand
GCGGCACATCCGCCTTTTCTTATTTGGGAACACTTCAGATTGCACTTCAATTGCACCGGTCAAAAAATTTTTTCTTCTTTCAGGCTTTAGCCAAAGAAATAATTTGGCTAAAGCCCAATTTATTTTTTTTTGCAATTCTATTCCCGGCCCCAAGGCCGGGGCAAGGCAGGTGTTCACCTGTTTATAAATGAATAAGGCTGCTTCAATAAAAGCAGCCTTATTTCAACTCTACAATATTTTTAGTACCCCGGGTTCTGTGTTAACTTACCCTGGTAAGCGGCAATCGTTGCCTGATCAAAAGGAAGCAACTCACTTTTGCCCGGTACAAAGAAGGAGGCGAATCCCTGCCACAAAGGCCTGCCATCTATAGCGCTGGCCGTGGTTAAATGCTGCGCCCAGTCTATTCTCACCCATCTTGTCGCAGGATTTTGAGTAGTACCGATGGATGCAGCTACCGGAGGCACTTGCGTAGGCCTCCAGAAAGGCTGTTTGGAAACACTGTCGGTTGCGGTGTAATAAGTAATTTCTTCGCCGGTGCTTTTGTAATAAATATATTGCGGAACATTGTTGTATGGCGCCAACCGGTCGCGGATAAGCTGAATATTTGTTCTCGCTTCAGCAATCTTCGCAGCCAGCAGGTTCCAGCGCAACAGATCAAACTTGCGGATGCCTTCATGACCGAATTCCAAATAACGTTCATTTACAATACCGTTAAAAAAGCCCGCCTTATCGGCTTTTGTTACACCAATCAAACCGGTATTGCCCCTGAACGCTCTTTTTCTCACCTCTTCAAAAGCAGCAATTGATTCGGGGGTGGGCCCGTTGTTGATTTCATTTACCGCCTCCGCATACATTAAAAGTACATCCGAAAAACGAATGAGCGACCAGTTGTAGCCTACATTCAACACGGTACCCGGTAACAGGGGAACTCTCCAATCCCTCCTGTATTTACCGGTATTCAATTCGCCTAAACGCCTTTGGGTTTTTATATTGCTTAATGTAGTAACCTGGTAGTGTGTAACCGTTACATCACGCCTTGTGTCCACCGAATCAAATGCGTAAAAGTAATTGGGTAACATCACAAGCCCACCTCCACCTGCACCAAACCGGGATGCATTGTTAAGCGTTGGGCCATCATAGTTACCCATACGGCTGTCACTGTTACCATTACCGCCAACGGCTCCTACTTCAAAAATTATTTCCCCCTGCGGATCATATATAAATGAGGTTACGCTTCTCCAAACATTTTCATAATTCGGGTTCAGCGTGTGCTGGGACCTGTTAGCCATCAGGTCCGCACATTCGTCCCTTGCAATTGTATAGTATTTAAGGAAATCGGCGCTTCTTTCCATCTGGCCATTGCTGCGCAGGGAAAAGCCACCACGGAACAATGCGATTTTTGCCCTTAGGGCTTTTGCCGCTCCTTTGGTGATACGTTCACCCCTGGGTATTTCCAATCTCCAGGGCAGCAAATCTTTGGCCATTGCGAGATCAGCAATAAGAATATCGTAGGTTGAATCCCTGTTTGATTTTGGTATAAAAAGTTCCTTTTGCTTATAAGTTGGAATAAATGGAGCAGGTACATCGCCCCAATTCCTGATCAGTTCAAAAAGAAACTGGGCCCTTAGTGTTAAAGCTTCGCCGTGTAAACGCTTTAGTTCCTTTTGCTCGGTGCCACTGCCTTTGGTATATTGCGGCATCAAAGGAATTTGTTCAATACAAAGATTCGCTTTCTCTACACCACGGTATAATTGCCTGAATGGATTGGAAATTTCGGAGTTGGTTAATAATAACTGGTACCTTCCCACGCCCCTTCTTCCATTATCAATATTGCCACTTACAATTCCTTCATCGGAATCATAAGGATAATACATACTGATGCGGATGCCATAGCCATTATCGCCCTGCAGCTCATCATACACGCCCACTAAGGCGGTGGTAGCATTGGAGACATCCGCAAATACCTGTGAAACACTATATTGCGAAACAGGCTGTACTTCCGTATATTTCTTGCATCCGGTGATAAACAATACGGTTAGCAGTAATATTGTCATGCTTAATATAAAACGTAATGAAAGATCCAAAATGGTATGCGGTACAAGAGTGCGACGCAACGATGTTGCCATGGAACCTTTGTGCCCGGACAAAAAAATTGAATTCGCATGACTGTCCCCTGCACTGTATAATGCTGCTGATTTAGAAAATTTATTTTTCATATAAACTAGTTTTAATATTATTTTAGAAAGTAAGGTTTAAGCCAAATACCCATACCCTTGATCTTGGATAAGCAGCAAAATCAACTCCGGGCGTTAAAGGATCGGATCTCCTTGCAGTAACGTCGGGGTCAAAACCGGAATAATTGGTAATAGTGCCCAGGTTATTTACAGTAGCATACAACCTGAAAGTTGAAATCTTCGCCTTATTAAGAATGGATTTTGGAAGTGTGTAACCTAAAGTCAGGTTATTAAACCGCAGGTAACTACCATCCTCAACAGCCCATGAATGCAGCCACCAACGCTGTACCCGGACCGGCGCCCATATTTTTGCATTTGCATTTAACGCGGTCAATTCAACCGGATCGGTAACTACCGCCCCGGCGGAATTAATATTGGTAAACCTGTCTTTCATTGTATTCAGCATATTCAGGTTGGGGAAAGCGCCGTCTGTCCATTCTAGCTTATTTGCGTTATAAATATCATTACCTACCACAAAGTTTACAAACACGCTGAAGTCGAAACCCTTGTAGGTAAGCTGGTTGTTCCATCCTCCTGTAAAATCAGCGTTGGCATTGCCAATCACCTTCCTGTCAGCATCCGCGGTGATCAGGCCATCACCATTAATATCCTTCCATTTAAGCATTCCTGGTTGTGGTATGCCGTAAACACCATTGGCGGCAATACCCGCCTTGAGCTTATATGCACGTGTGGTAGCATTGTAATCAAATTCATTTACCCCATAAAAACCGTCGGTAACAAAACCATACATCAATCCTGCCGGCTCACCCACTTTTACCAGGTAATCATCCACACCATCACTACCCTGCCATCCGGAGTTCCTGGTTAACTGGTTAACACCACCCAGGTTTTCAACCCTGTTCTTATTAAAGGAAATATTGAAATTAGAGGTCCATGAAAAATCATTGTTCGTTATTGGTGTGGCATTTAACTGAAACTCAACACCACGGTTAGACGTAGAACCTATGTTTTGAAGTTGGGTGGTATATCCTGTAGTAGGAGGGATTGATACGGCCAGTAAAAGATCCTTAGCCGTGTTTTTATATATATCCATGGTCAACTGCAACTTGTTATTAAAAAACGAAAGATCAAGGCCAAAGTTGCGGGTGGTATTTTTCTCCCATTTTAAAATGGGATTGGATAATGCCGAAGGCGCAAAACCGGGCTGTATGGAATGATTGAATGCATACTGTCCTGTAACCCCATATAACTGAAGGTAAAGCAAATTATCAATTCGATTATTACCAACAGCCCCAAAACCATATCTTACTTTACCATCCGATAACCATTTTATATTATTAAACAAACCTTCTTTTGAAAACCTCCAGGCGACAGAACCCGATGGAAATACCAGGGTGCCATTTTCAGAACTGAATTTGGAAGAACGATCACCCCTTAAATTAAAATTAGCCAGGTATTTATCATCAAATGCGTAACTGGCACGGCCAAACCAGGAAAATATCCTGTTGGGGGGCTGAACAAAAGAAGTAGGAAGCGGTTGTGCCGAACCCGTAGGCACAGAACCAAGCCCCATATTTGCCAAAGCTTTGGCAGCGCTGATATCAGAAGGGAAAAAACGGGTTTCAATCGAGGCTGACTGAGACCTTACATCTACCATCTCTTCACCAACCAATATACTAAAATCATGATGCTTTTTAAATTTATTCAGCGAATACTGGAGGGTGTTAGCATTACTCATGGTATAATTTCGCTGATCTCCCCTGGAAGCCAATGGCAGGGAACCAAATTGGCGGGCCGTACCGGTTATTTTACTGTAATACAGATCGGTACCAATAACCGCATTATCATATCCAACAGTTGAACGGAATACAAGGTTTTTAAGAATATTATAATTGAAGTAACCACTAAGGTAAACCGCACTTGTTTGTTGTTTCCTGTATTCAGCCCTGGTAAGCAGAACAGGATTGGTAGCGCCACTGGAAGCAAGAAAGTAAGCCTCATCAAAATCATCAATACCCCCATTGGGCGTTGGCAATTCAAATGGCCTGTAATTAATGGTATGACGAAGGCGGTTGGTTGACCGTGTTCCACTGTTGGTTGTTCCGGCCCCGTCAATATCCTGATTTATATAGCGGGCGGTAATACCCAGTTTCATCTTATCAGATACTTTATGATCCAGTTTAAAGTTGAGTAAATATCTTTCAAAAGCCGATTCAATCTGGATACCATCTTCTTTATTCGCCGTAACACTTAAATTGAATGTGGTAGCCTGGCTGCCCCCGCTTACGGAAACATTGTGGTTCTGGTATTTTGCGCTTCTGCCAAATACTTCATTCTGCCAGTTGATGGCAGGCAAGGTTTTGTAAACACTCAATGTATCCCAGGTAGTGCCATACGTTTGTGCAAAACTGCTGCTATCGGCAATGCTACCCCTCGTTCTTTCATACTGCCAGCGCACAAAATCATAGGGGCTTAATACCTCCATTGTCTGTGGCAATTTGCGGTTTCCGAAAGAACCATTATAAGTGAGCAATGTTTTACCCGGCCTGCCACCTTTTGTAGTAATGATAATTACCCCATTAGCGCCCCTTGCCCCATAAATGGCGGTAGTAGAGGCGTCTTTCAAAACATCAATACTGGCTATATCCTGCGGAGAAATAATAGACAGTGCATTTTCGACCTGTATGCCATCCACGATATAAAGCGGTGAATTATCCTGTGTAATGGAACCACCACCCCTAACCCGGATAATAATATCCGCACCGGGAGCGCCTTCTGAAGAAGTGGCCTGGACCCCGGCCAACCTTCCCTGCAAAGCTTCCGCCGCTGAAGACAATGGAATGTCCCTTAACTGCTTTGCTGATACGGAAGAAACAGATCCGGTAAGGTCCTTTCTTTTGGCGGTTCCATAACCGATTACCACCACTTCATCCTGTATGCCGCTTTGTATTTCCAACTGCACGGATAGCGGCTCAATGCCCCTGGTAAAAATTGTTTTGGATGCATGGCCAACATACGTGAAGATCAGTTCTGTATTTCCCGCCCCCTGGTCGGTAATGGAAAAATTTCCATCAATATCCGTGGTGGTTGCTTTTTTTGTTTTCTTTATAATCACATTCACTCCCTGTAGCGGCTTGCCGGTTTCATCCAACACTTTGCCCTTAATGGATTTTGTTTGGGCCAATAAAATAACAGGGGAAATAAAACAGATAATTAAAAATAGCAGCAGCTTGTTCATATAGCAGTTTTTTTTAGTTAGTTATTCGTTATGATCAGAATCCAAGTTATTCTATCAGGTACGAGGTACAATCAGGCTGCAATGCTAACCCGATTTTTCAATATCCATGACCTAAAAGATTGATTTTTTTACGCAATCGTTCCCGATAACGATACCATTTTTTTTATCATTGCCTGATAATTGATTGTTGTTGAGAAATTTATTGGAATTACCCTTTTTTAGTTTTCAATTTACTATTCATCATTTCATCAGGCCAGGGCTCCTTACATTATTTCAATTAAGTACGGTTGGGCACCGATCCCGGAGATTTATATTTCAGTTTGTTGACAACCTGAAAAATAATGGCAAAAAAAATAATCCTTGAAATGTTGGTGAAGTTATTTTATTTAACCCCCTCCTTTTCTCCCGCTGAATTATACCATTTAATAGCATAATACCAACATTGTTCGTTGCCTGTATTGGTTAGATTGTGCAAAACATCGGGCCTGATTAAAATTATATTCCCTGGGCCCGCCTTTATCTTTTGCTGTGCAATATTCATGGTAATGTTTCCTTTCATAAGGAACATTATTTCTTCGGCCCTGTGCGTATGTGCCAGGTGGTTATCTTCTAAAGCATTCACCGCTGATGCATGCACTTCAAACCTTTCAAACATGGACGAAGGCCTGTCAAAAACGGGCCGGGATTCCCCTTTATTGGTTTTTTTGACTGTAAGCTCATTCCAATCTTTCATTAAAGAACCACCACTTGCTTTACCACGGCTGATATTAACGGGGGATGTGGACTTAAAGGCCAAAACGAAATAACTAACCGGCTTATCCGAAGCATTGTGAAAACTTTGCTGGTCGCCTGCTACAATCAATGCGATGCTACCAGCACTCAATATTTTACTGCTATCGTTGATCGTTATTGTAAGTTGCCCCTCCTTTACAATTATTAATTCTTCCCGGTCGTATAAAGCACGGGGCGGATGATTCGTTTTACCAGGTGCAAGTGTTGAAGTATGTACGCTTAAAGTATCAAGGTCCGTTGTATTTCCCTGCAACTTTATTTTCCCC
The DNA here is from genome assembly GCA_031416575.1 of Ferruginibacter sp. Classification (GTDB taxonomy): domain Bacteria; phylum Bacteroidota; class Bacteroidia; order Chitinophagales; family Chitinophagaceae; genus Ferruginibacter. Next base: position 649 of record JANOTW010000350.1, on the reverse strand, counting down.
TGGATTACTGCCGTGTTTGGGGCTTTAATGCTATCTAAATTATATACCCCTGATAATAAAGTATTTGTTTGTGCTTTTAAAGATGATGCCATAAATATTATTGATAGTGCGATGAATGTTACTTTCATAAAGCATTTATTTTAGTTAAAGAAGATTTTTGCGATTTATCTTTTTTGTCCGGGCTAAGAAGCTATGGGGTTCATCGTTGCATCGCCCTCTTATACTGAATACCATTGGGGAACTTTAATTGCGTTATACTGGGCGGTTCAACAGGCGCAGTTAGTGAGGTGTCCGAAGACCTCCCCCCTTTTGGAACATCCCGACCTGTGCCGATCTATCGGTATTTTTCGGGAAAGCCTGTCCCGGTTCATCGGGAGGGCTGGGGCCAAAACAGGTCCTTCAAATTATGCCCCCCTTTAAAAAACAGTTCACCCTTTAAAAATAAATGACTTGTAAATTTTACTCATGTTGTTGTTAAGGAAACATCAGCCGCGGCTTATTTGGCTACGGGTGCATTTCAAATTTTCGCTGGCTGGTGGGGACACCAGCCAGGGTAAACAGCCGTGGTCGGTGTCCTCACCAATGCTATTAAAATAAGGCATAATTATTTGATAACCAATTAATTAAGTTGTATATTTGGTCATCAAAT
>JANOTW010000349.1:0-2257 GCA_031416575.1 Ferruginibacter sp. | reverse complement strand
AAAAGTCCCTTTATAGCCCAATAGCATACTGAGTGTGGTAACACCATCCGCCATATCCTGCTGATGCTGGTAAATTTGTGTAAGTGGATAAAACCCCCCAATCAATAATGAAGCGGCAATTATCCCCGCCGATGGAACCTGTAGCGTTTTATCGGCACTACTGCCATGCATCACCAAAAAAAAGGTAACTGCGCCCTGAAAAAATATTACGGTGAGATACCCGATGATGGGATGTTTTTTTAGCCTGATACCCCGGTAGCTATAGGCCCTTGATGCCAATATGTACAAAACAATACCCAATGCGAACCATCTACTAATAAAGCAACTCAACAGAATGCCGGTGGCATCGAGCAAAATGCTTACATAAAATAATTGCCTGGTTGGCTGCATCGGATTTTTTATGCCTCCGATACTTTCCGTATCCCTGTCCATATAACTGTTGTAGCCATTGCTTGCCGGATAAACCAACAAATGAAGGATAATAAAAATGAGGATTGCATGCGTTGTATTAATGATAACCGTTTGGCTTAATGCAAACCAATAAACCGGCATCAGGAAAAATGAAAAATGAAACCGCAGCAATTGTATGGTAGATCGAAAAACCATGGCTTATCAAATTTATGCGGTAATATACATCAGTTATTTCAGCCGTGATGCAGCGCCGCATTTTAGTGTGATTCCCAAATTGTCGCTTTACATATGAGGCCAATGGCCGGTGAGACACCGATCACGGCGGGGCTGCCCCTGGCTGGCGCTACACCAGCCAGGGGCAGAATTATGGATTTCCGCCAAGAATAAATCAGTGTTCACTTTTATTCCGCCGCCGCGGAATAAATATTGGTAGAAATACATGTTATTTTAATTTCAAAAAGCCCGCCAGTTGGCGGACGTGATATAAAGAATTTAGAGACACTGGAAAATTTAAAACCCCTTGGAATGATATAACGTTCCTACCAAACTATGAATGTATTTTTTTTCTGGCTACCGATATTATGTCCCTGCCCGACAAGTCATTCTGGCGGGCCTACGGGACTGAGGAATTTGATGCGACATACATAAAACGCAATTAAAGATCCCCAATGGTATTCGGTACAAGAGGGCGATGCAACGATGACGCCATGAAATACTTCAGCCCGGACAACAAAAAAAGTATGGTTGTAAGAAGAGTCCCGATGTTCGGGATTAAGATAACACAACCCTGCCTGACAGTGTAGGGCAGACAGGGATGATGCTCCCGCATGGCGGGACAGGCCATGAAAAACTTCTGCCGGTCAACAAATAACTACCGGAAATTTGAAATGCAACCTCCTTGTTTTCTCAAAAGCAAACATTGATAAACTATATCTTTGCCCGGTGAAAAAAATCTTGAAAATTTTTTTTTGGGGTATGCTTATTAGTTTCCTTGGCTCATTGCCTTTAGGAACATTAAATGTGGCCGCAATGCAGATTGGTATTCAGGAAAGTATTAAGGATGCTATCTGGTTTTCATCGGGTTCTTTACTGGTAGAGATGGTGTATGTGCGTATTTCGCTGGTGGGTATTGACTGGGTCCGTAAACAACAGAAGCTGATGAAGGCGATGGAATGGATAACACTGGCCATTATAGCTGCGCTTGCGGTGGGTAGTTTTATTGCGGCTGCCAGGGATGGAGGGGGCTCAAAAAATGTGTTGTTACATAACAATATACACCGTTTTTATTTGGGTATGTTCATGTGTGCCATCAACCCGGTGCAAATTCCCTTTTGGTTTGGCTGGAGCACTGTATTGTTTACAAAAAAAATACTGGAACCTAAACCTTCCAATTACAACAGTTACATTGTTGGTATTGGAATGGGCACCCTGATGGGTAACTGCGTTTTTATTTTTGGGGGCAAATGGATGATCCAACGCATTGCTAACAGTGAACGGTACCTGAATTGGGTGATAGGTGGGATATTTACAATAACCGCATTGATACAGTTCATAAAGATTATGAGGCATAAGGATGCTATTTCGAAGTTTGTGGAAGATGTCTGAACTATGATTTTTGTGATTGATTTGATTAATTATGATTCGTATAGCTAATTTTATTATTGTGATGTTGCTGATTTTTAATTGATCTCTTGCCAAAATCAGTTGAATCATAAGAATCATAGTTCAGACGAATATCAATCCACAATAAATAATTTGCAACCATACTTTGATTCAGTCCTATGTGCTTCACCATCATCTCCTACATGATAGGTCATTCCTTCTGTGAGCAGGTATTTTCTTCCAT
>JANOTW010000348.1:0-9818 GCA_031416575.1 Ferruginibacter sp. | reverse complement strand
TTTAGTACGCATAAAATGCCTGCTTCCGGGGCCTCCATGGCCACTGCGGCAAAAAATCCTGATATAATCTATAAAGTTTGATTTTTCCATTGCAGGTGCGAAGGTCGGGTTTTTTAGCTTAGCGGATGGTAGTTTGTACTTACAAATGACCGGTATTTTTTAGGCGGGATTTTATTGATCCTGTAAAATTTGGTTTAGGTAAGAAGCTGTTTAAAATTGAAATTCCCGTTTCACATTTTGTGTTTGGTGTGGACCATGAACTGCGGGAAACCGCTGTGGCTGGCACCGTCACCTGCCAGGCTTAGTACTGTCATATCCGCTTATTTTCGAAAATTAAAATGCAGGTAAATTAAAACAAGTTTAAGGTTTGTCAGGGGGATATGGTTTCTGTATGGTTAAGTATGTAGTGCCGAATGGTATGTCATGCAACCTGCAATTGTATTGGCTGATATTAAGTGCGGTAATTACTTTAAATATTTTGCAAAAAAATCAAGGGTACGTTGCCAGGCTAATTTTGCGGCTGCTTCATTATAGCGGGTGGGTGCTGTATCATTGTGAAAGGCATGATTGACACCTTCATACTTGTATAATTCGTATGGGGTACCTGCATTTTTTAATGCTGCTTCGTAGGCAGGTATGCCCGCATTAATGCGCTCATCTAATCCGCCATAATGCAATTGGACCGCTGCATTAATTTTGGGTACAGCGGCCGCTTGGGGTTGAGAACCAAAGAATGCGACAGCCGCTTTTAATGATGGAACATTTACCGCCAGTTTATTCGCCATGGCCCCACCCCAGCAAAAACCAACACAGCCATACTTCCCATTGCAATCCTTTCGGCCAGGTAAATAATCAAATACTTTAATAAAATTCCGGAAGCTATCTTCCGCATTCAATTGCTGAAATAAATTCCTGGCTTCATCTTCATTGGCCGGGGTGCCACCTAAAGGAGATAATGCATTGGGTGCAATAGCCAGGTAACCAGCCCTGGCTGCACGCCGGGTAACATCTTCAATATGTGCATTCAAACCACGGTTCTCATGAATTATAATTACCGCCGGGTATTTTGCTTCCATCTTTGGCCGGGCTATATAAGCCTGCATATCGCCATTAACGCCAGGGTAACTAATGCGCTCTGTAAACAGATCTTCTTCTGGTACCGTAGCGGCATTTGCAGTATTTAATTCCAGCATGGGCAGTAGGGCCATTGCAGCGGCAGTGCTCCCCACCATTTTTGTAAGCCTGCTTAAAAATTCCTGGCGGCTTAATGGCCGATGGGTATATTCGTCGTAAAGGTTAATGATTTGCTGATCCATTTGATTGATTGAATGATATGCTTAAAGGTACATAATAAAAATAAATTTCATAGCAAGAGATTATCAGGCGGGTGTATCCCAAATTGTCGCTACAGTTATCAGGAACGTGGCCGGTGGAACATCGGCCCCGGCAGCCTGCCCTAGCTGGTGGGACACCAGCCAGGAACAATTTGGGATGCACCCTTATCATGCCGCATTCCAAATCTTTAGGAAAAAAGAGTTGCCAACCTTCAAGCGCCAGTTTATTGTTTATGGCATCTATAAAATCTGTGTTTTTGTTTTAACGTCCCCTTTAATTCCTCTCCAAAGGAGAGGATAAGGAAGGGTTTTAGAGATGCCCTTTATTAGAAACATTGCCAATGTTGGCAATCCTTTATAGGTGCGGAACAAAAAAGCCTTCGCAAATCTGCGAAGACTTTATCTATGGGGGTTACAAAATATAAATTTAAAAACGGTTGTTAAAAACGGCGAAAGCGCTTGCTTTTTTTGTAGTACCTGATTGGGTAAATATCCGGCGTTTGTAAAAACTTATGTAACAGGCTTATTACCAGTTGAACCAGCGGGTTCGTGTTATTCTTATAAATTTTTTCGGGCATGGGATTAAAAGTTTTATGATATGTGAACGTAAGGTTTCTAAAATTATTATAAAAAAGCCAAACCATTTTATATTATTTATTGCCTTCTTTATATTTTATGACATAAATATCATGTCTAAGTTTGATTATGAAATTACATTAACAATGTGTTTGCAAATTTTAAATATTGATGGTTTTCATTTTTCCATTATCTACCCGGCAGAAGAATTCCAATTAAGCATCGTTGCATCCCTGTCTGCCTGCGCAATCAGGCAGGGTACTTCTATACAATCATGTTTTTTTATTGTCCGGGCTGTGAAGCAATGTGGTACTGCATTGGCAGGCTCTCCCGATCTATTATCGGGATCGCACACTTGTACTAATTTTTTCATGGCATCTTTAATTGCGTGTTAATGTATAGCGATCCGGGATTCCCTGAAAATGTTGAATAAATAAGAGAGTAATGGATGAATAGAAGGTTATATTTATTTTTTGTTTCGATGGATTGTAAACAATTGAAAATCTATGACCTTGCAGGATCAGGCCGCAGCCTGATCCTACTGCACAAAATTATCTGGATGGCAGTTTATATTGAACCCTTTCAGGGCTCTTTTTTACCTACTTGTTTTGATGGGCGTTGCCCATCGCTAATATATTAACCCTTTTGTCTTCTGCCCTTTGCCTATTGCCAATTGCACATTCACCATTCACGCAAATTAATAACCTGGATTTTGAGTGTATAAACCCGGCATGGCATCCAGTTCGGCCTGCGGTATTGGATATATGATATAATTTTTTCTACCCTGGCTAATGCCTCCACCAGCCAGCGGAAATTTGGAATGCACCCCAAAAAAGTTTTCGGAAAATTATTAAAGTTAAACTGTACCGCATCTTGTTACCCTCAACTGATTGTAGCACTATTCTATAATTTCAAATTCGAAGCTTTCTTTTTAGAATAAAAGAAATTTATCAGCAACACTATTATTAAAATTAATAATCCAAAAAACTCACGGGTTTCTTCTATCCAGGGCTTAGTGGCTTTCATTGTTTGAACAATATTTTCCGCCTGGTGATCTTTAGCCCAATCTATAACACCTGTTTTATCAAAAAATAAATACACAGCATAAACAAAATATAAAGCTATGCCCCCAATGTATGCTTTGGGATAATATTTTTTGCGGGCAGCCAGGTAACACAACACTGCACTATAAAGATAAATTGGCATCCAGATATAAGGATCAGGATCATTGTACTGTAGCCCTGCAAAAACTATGAAGATGATGCAAAATAAAATATTAAAAGCTTTCATTTATTAAATATTAGGTTATTGGTAAGAGATACCAAAATCTCATTTATTAAATTCATAAATCAAGTATAGTTTGATTTAAAAAGACACTTCTTAATGTTTTAAAAAAACAAATTCTTCCAGATTATATCAAATACATCCGTGGCGACAATGCGCCCATCCCCCTGCTTTTTATCTGTTATTAGTATCGGGTGAAATTCTACATTAGTATTTGTACATCCATGAGAACCTTTGATAAGTGTGGCATCTAACGGAATTACATCCATCACATATCTAAACCCCATTTTTTTGCGCAACAACTTGTATGCAGCACGCAATTTGGAGGTCATAAACATTTCAACAGGATCATAACCAGGCTTTTTATGAATATCAACACACCTTGCATAATCAGGGGCTTTGGTATCATCCAGCCAAAAGTAATAGGTGAACCAGCTATTTTTATCAGCCATTAATACCAGATCGCCAGCCCGTTCATGATTAATATGATGGGCAGCTTGCCCCTCCTGATCCAGTATAAGTTCTATTCCCGGAATTTTTTCAAGGATGTTCCTAACTTTCCCCTTTACCGCAGCATCGTTAATATATACATGCGCAACCTGGTGATCGGCTACTGCAAAAGCCTTCGATGCCCCGGCATCAAGCAATTCCAACCCTTTTTCCATACGTATTTGCAACAGGCCTTCCTTTCTGAATATCCGGTTTAGATGGATTGGATTGTTTACAGGTGCAATACCATATTCTGACAGAATGATGATTTTGGCATTTTTCTTTTCATAAAAACCTACCAAATCTTCAACCACCGCATCAATTTCTTTTAGATGAGCAGCTATTTTTGAAAAATCCGGCCCAAACTTTTGTAAACAATAATCAAGGTGGGGCAGGTAGATCATTGTAAGGTCCGGATCGTAGATATCATCCGTAAGCATGGAGGCATCGGCGATCCACCGTGAAGATTTAATATTTGCCCCTGGCCCCCAAAATTGAAATAAAGGAAATTGCCCCAACTTTTCCTGCAAAACATCCCGCAATTCAGCAGGATGTGAATAGCAGTCGGGCAATTTACGCCCATCAGCCAAATAATTAGGGCGTGGTGTAAGGGAATAATCAGCGGAAGAATACATATTGTACCACCAGAACATCTGGGAACAGGTAAAATGAGGGTTTTCCTTTTTAGCTTTTTCCCAGATACTTTCGGCCTGAACCAGTTTATTGGATTGTTTCCAGAACTTAACTTCACAATCTTCACGGTCGTACCACCCATTACCTACAATGCCATGCTCAGCCGGCAATTTACCTGTAACATAAGTTGACTGTACGGATGTGGTGACTGCCGGAAGCATCGGCGCAATGGTATGCAACTGACGGCCGGCAATATATTTTGTCAAAAAAGGGGTATGTTCACCGATCAGAAAAGAGGAAAGTCCGACAACATCAATAACAACGGTTTTTTGCATAATGTACTAATATTTTAACAGGCAGGCCTTAAATCAATTGGTTTTTTACCCATTGCAGTTCACGGATGATACATTCTTCTATCGGTAGTTTTAAAGCTTCAGGAAGTACTTCCCAGGTATAGGTTTCTACTTCAAGGTGTTGTGTAAGCATGGTGGAATTCTGTATTTTAAGCACTTCGCTAATGTCGCTTTGAGTGGATTGTAAACTTCCAAAATCTTCTAAAAAAACCGGTACGTGAAAGTGGGCCCGCCATTCTATAACTTGTAAATTTTCAACGTCGTTTAAAGCATCCGGAAGATCTTTATAACGCAGCATAGAGCCATCCTCTTTTCGGGCAACTACCTGGTGCAGGTAGGTTGATTCATTAAAATTAGAAAAAGCTTCATTTATATTTTTTCTGTCACTAATATCTGCAGACATGGGTGCTTTTAATGCGGCGCTTATCTGAAATTTCCCGATTTTAATTCCTTTATTCGCTAATTGTTCTACCACTTCAGTATGCGTTTCATATCCAACTGCAAAATGGCAAACATCATAACACAGGCGTACATGGTCTTTCAGCATTATTTCAGCTTCCATTGCATTAACATCAAATTTTTCAATGATATAATTTATCCCCATTGGAACCAAGAAAAACTCAAACCATTCAATAAACTCCCCGCCTGTTTCCAATAATCCGTCTGGCTCAGGTTCTATGTCGAGATGAAGTATCTGAGAAGAGGTCTGTTTAATCAGGATCAATTGTTCTACTATCTTTAAAATATTCCGGGTTGCCTTTTCTTTAGCTTCAACAAGTGCATCGGACGAATGCGCAAACCAATGTCTGTAGCTGAGCGGTGAAGTAGAAATTCCACCATCCATGCCCTCGGGTAACAAAGATTTAAGAATGATAAATAACCGAAAGGTATATTCTACACGCTCGTTTGTTGTCCAGTCAGGAGCATGAACCTGATCTTTAACCCGGGTATGATGAAAACTTCCATAAGGAAACCCATTCATGGTAAATACATACGCCTGTTGGCTTACCAACCATGCTTTAAAAGGCACAATATTTTCTTCTTTAATCAATTCCAGGCTGGCAATATGTGATAAGCGCAGGCCGATACCCATAGGTTGCAAGGGAGAAACTTGTTTTTTAATGGCCGGAAAATGATGCTGCAGCGCTAAAAAATGCCCTGCCCAGCTTTCACCGGCATGAATATTCGTACAATAGGTAAGATGGCCTTTATTAGTTTGCATAATTATATTTATAAGTTGATGCGGATAATGGTTATAGTGCGCAAGGCGTAAAAACGTGAGGTGTATTTCTATTAAGCCGATTTAAGTACTTCTTCCATACAACTCTATTTTTTTGTCCGGGCTGTGAAGGCTATGGGCATTCCCGAAAAAATCGGGATTTCGAAGTACGGTTTTTTGTCCAGGCTATATTTCATTGCTCAACATCGTTGCATCGCCCTCTTATACTGAATACCATTGGGGAACTTTTATTACGTTTTAAATTATACATGGGCCATTTCTTTTAGGTTATTGAACAAAACAAAATTTCACTATTTTATCCCTGGCGCAATATATATTGTTTAAAACTGATTTTCAACAACCTTCCAATTTTGCAACCGCCTTGCTGCTTCCCTGATTAATGCCGGATCCATTTCATGTACTTCTTCGCCTTTTCCTATATCTTTTAACAGCATGATGGTGAGGCGGCCTCCCAGGTGCTCCCTGAATTCCTGCAGGCCCAGCAAAATAGGGCTGTTTGCATCTTCTGCGCTTGCCATTGGATGAGTTACCGGTAAACCTACTTTAAGCAAAACCTTTATGATTCTTTTACTACTTTCTTCAGACAAAAGACCCGATAGATTTGAATAGATGCTATCCAGCGCTATGCCAATGGCTACGGCCTCTCCATGTAAAACTGTAAAATTTGAGATCTGCTCCAGCTTGTGGGCGCTCCAGTGGCCAAAATCAAGCGGACGGGATGACCCGGTTTCAAAAGGATCCCCACCGGAAATATGCTGAAGATGCAATTCCGCACAACGCCTGATCAGGTATTGCATTGCTTTCATGTCCCGTTCGGCCAAAACCCGGGCATGCTCTTCCAGCCAGCAAAAAAATGTGGCATCCCTGATCAAAGCAACTTTTATAGCTTCTGAAATTCCGGAACGCCAATTACGGTCATCCAATGTGGTTAAGAATTGAAAGTCATTAAAAACAACTGCAGGTGGTGCGAACGTACCAAGAAAATTCTTTTTGCCTAAATAGTTTATCCCGTTTTTTACACCAACACCTGAATCGTTTTGTGCTAAAACAGTGGTAGGGATACGGATGTGCCTAATTCCACGATGTGATACTGCAGCGGCATAACCGGCCAGGTCAAGCACCGAACCTCCGCCTATGGCCGCCACATAAGAATGCCGGTCAATACCATGCCGGTCAATTGCCCCAACAGCCCTTTTAAAAAACGTGTCCTCATTTTTAGCAATTTCCCCGCCGGGAATTATTACCTTTTCCAATACCAGTTCAACATACCCGTTATTATCAAAATACTTTTCTATCTGATGTGAAAGTGTGGGATGGTGCACGGCTACGCCCTGATCAATAATAAAAAGTATTTTCTGCTTGATTGCGGGGTGATGCCCTTGTTTCAGGAAATCATTAAAAAGCGTGTTGGAGATGCTAAAAAGTTCTTCGGTAAAATAAACTTTGTATTGAAAACCGACAGTGAAAGATTGTTGTAAAAAATCCATAATAAAAGTAAAATTCAATTGGGCGGATCATATAAAAACACCCTGATATTTTCGGGTTCAAGTTACTGCAAACAAACGTGCCAACCAAAATGATAAAGGTAACAAAAGTACTATCATCATCGCCGCAACAAATGCCCCGGAAGCTGCCGCCCATGCCGCATCCATCAAAATCAAAGCGATGATCCCCGCTTTAACCGCCTTACCTATATTGAAACCCGATGGTTCCTTTACAGCCTTTATCAACGGTTTAAAAATCATCCAGGCAAATGGCAACAGAAAAGCCAAAACGATCAGTACGTTATCATTAATAAAAGCAAAATAAAATATTAAGCTGATCACCAGTGCATAAAGCAATGATGCCCCATATAATGTAACGCGGCTACTGCCGTGAACTTCCCCACGGCTGACCATGGTAATAGCCGAAATATAAATAATAGGTACTAAAGCGATATACCACCAGCTAATAATTACACCTGGCAATATACTAACGCCAAGCAATAGATTTAAACCACGGCACAATCCCATGTTTATTGGGCCGATAAAAACATGATGCTTGCCCCATTTGTTATAGGCCAGGGCGGAAATCGTAATTAAAACAGCAAACAAGCCGGTAGTTAAATTGACCGCAAAGGCTGCTGTAATCCCTAATAATAACAATAAGCTTCCTAACGTGGTTGCTTTTTTAAGACTAATTAACCCACTTGGAATAGGCCGTTCGGGCCGTTCAACCCGGTCAAGGCCGGCATCAAACACATCATTAAAAACAACGCCACCGCCATATAAACCCGCAGTAGAAATACATAAAAGCAAAACGGGTAAAGTGTGAAGATAGTCAAAAACCCAGGCAGCCATAAAGCCGGATATTGCTGTTCCGGCAAGCACATCAGCAATAGCAGTTACAATATTTGCTGGCCGCATGAGGCGTAAATAACCGGTTCTTTTTTTCAATGCTTTTGCTGATTAACGGATTATAATAGATGTTTTATCAATTCTGGGTTGCTGTCCACCACGTAAAATGGTATTGCCTTCAAATTTAAGGCTTTGATCAATTGTTTTGTCTGAAACAAAATCGGCCTCATCAATCTGGCCGCTCAAAGAAAATGCAGTAATTGCGTTATGGTAAGTAACCAATTCAATATCATGATTACTTATTCCCCTGGCTTTCATTAAAGCTGCCGTTTTTGGAACAGCCAGCGGGTCACTTATTCCCCAGTCGGCGGCTGAATTGATCATGATCCGCTCCGTACCATATTGCTTTACAATCTCTACCATCCGTTCATTGCCCATTTTTGTAAAGGGATAAATGGTAAAAGCAGCCCAAAAACCCCGATCCAATACCTCTTTAACTGTTTCTTCATTGTTATGGTCCACAATAACGGTATAAGGGTCCAGCCCATGTTCTATGGCAATATCCATACTTCTTTGGGTGCCTTGCTTCTTATCACGATGGGGTGTGTGAATTTGTACCGGCAACCTGGCTTCTTTAGCAAGTTCCAATTGCAGCCGGTAATATTTATCCTCCGCGGCAGTCTGATCGTCAAATCCTATCTCGCCAATACCCACCACACCTTCCTTATAAATAAACAACGGCAGTATTTCCATTACCTGCTCCGCCAGGCTTTCATTATTAGCCTCCCTTGAATTTAAACCAATGGTGCAATAATGCTTTATTCCAAACTGGGAGGCCCGAAACCGTTCCCATCCAATCAGGCTACTATAATAATCACGAAATGTATCTATTCCGGTACGGGGCTGGCCCAACCAGAAAGCAGGTTCAATAAGCGCAACAATACCAGCATCGGCCATAGCCTGGTAATCATCGGTAGTACGGGAGGTCATGTGTACATGCGGATCAAAAAAGCGCATACCTTTTATTGATTCCAGGTTCACAGGTACAGTTGGTCCTGAATTTAATTCCTTATCATGAATAGGATCGTTGCAACACATAGTTTTAAATTTTATTTTAATAAGGGAAATAACTATTTCATAGCTACATATTCCCAGTTCAATTTATTATTTTGGATAGCCGATTTTAGCTGGGGCGCTTCATCAATTAAAGCCAATGCCGGTGCAAATTTACTTTGATAACAGGCAAGCGCAATAGCTTCTTTTTCCCGGGCGCTTCCTTCATCAAAAGCTTTTTTAATATCAGGGTAAGTGCGTTCATCTATAAATTTGCCTGCAAGGCGCCACAGTTGTGGATTAACAGGCCGCTGTGCTGCCCGGCGTTCGTTGGCATAATCAAAAAGTATATGGGCCAGTGTTTGATTTGCACGCTTATCAAGCCCAACAATCCGGTTTACAGGCTTTTCAGTAAAAAATGCTTTTAATACCAATTGGTTCCATGCCGCCTCGTCTAAATGTTCTGCGGGATATGCATTATCCAGCATAATCGCTTCCAGTACCGTGCCTATATTACTTC
>JANOTW010000347.1:0-3969 GCA_031416575.1 Ferruginibacter sp. | reverse complement strand
ATTTGGAGCTTTATTTAACCCAAGAACTATTGACCAAAAACTAGTGACAGAAGAAAAAAATATCATTGACGCATTTGGACATTGTGGCTTTCAAAACAAAATTATTAATCTTGAGCAGTTTAAAACATTGATAGAGTTATAATACTGCAGCCAACATTAAGCCAGGTAGAAGAAATGCCCCCAAAAAATGCCCCCGTTAGAAAAGAGCTACGGGGGCATTTTTGCTACCTGGTGTTAAGCGCAGAGTCACCAACAGGCTGTTGTTATAGGTGCAAGAGTAGCCCGGGCTTTTTATGGTCCACAGTATGCTTGCAGGGTATGGCAAAGTAAAATCATATTTGCAACGATGCTTAATCAGGGCTAAATTGTATAGGCAAAAAAAATAAAAAAGCAAAGTACATGAGTTTGTGAAATGCGGGGAGTACTGAACTTTATAAATCATTAAAAATGGTAGATTTAATTGAAGGCCATTCGTCATTGATGATACTGTAATAAGTGCTATCTCTAACCCTGCCTTCCGAAGTAATCTGGTGTTTTCGGAATATACCTTCTTCCTTTGCACCGATTTTTAAAATCGCTTTTCGTGCCTGTTGATTGAGGGTGTCCGTTTTTATTTCCACCCTGTTAAACAAGAGTGTTTCAAAAGCAAACCGCAATAATAAAAATTTACAGGCTTTATTAAGCCCGGTTCCATGAAACTCAGGATGAAGCCAGGTCCAGCCAATTTCCAGCCTTTTATTTGCAAAAGAAATATTGCCGAAACGGGTTGATCCAGCCACCCGGTTATTTTGTTTGTCAAAAATTAAAAAAGGGTAGGAGAGCTGTTGTTCTTTTTCGGTGAGAGCGGTTTGGATATATGCTTTTAAGTGAGCGGGCCCTGTTATATTACTCATTCCCAACCTCCATATTTCAGGATGATAAGCGATTGCATCCAGTGTTACAAAATCGGTTGCCTTAAGTGGGGTTATACATGCGTACTTATTCCCTAAAATAATTTCCTGATTAAAAAAAATAGCCGCATTCATGTATTAAAATTTTTCTTTTATCATAGCCGATACTATTTTATCAATCGGCAGTGTAAGGGTACCGGCTGAAAACTTTTCCCATTCTACAAACCGAAAGGCTTCTATTTGTTGGGTTTCGGTGTATAATTGTAGTTGCTGTTCATCAAAATGAAACTCCCTGTTTCTTAATGGTACTGTAATGGGTTCCAAAGCCGTTGCAAAATAATAAACAGATAGAATCTGGTGTGCCGAATTAAATGCACTCTGTTGAAAAAAATCGGTGGTATAAATATGATCGCCGATCGCTACTTCCAGGTTCATTTCTTCTTTAAACTCCCTTTTCAAACAATCCCTGGTGCCTTCGCCAATCTCCAGTCCGCCACCGGGGAATTTTGTATAATAGGCGCCCCTGATATATTCGTCACTTACCAATACCTGCCTGGCATCATTGATTAATATTCCATAAACCCGTACGGATAATACAAGGCCCATATTTTTATTTTTTTACGCGTTTCCAATAATTCCATGCTACCACGGCAAGAATGATCAATGAAATAATAACCGGTATCCAAAAAGCATAGGGTGTATCCTTGTATGGAATAGGCACATTCATGCCATAAATACTGGCGATCAATATCGGCACGGTCAATACGATCGTAAGCGTGGTAAGGCGTTTTAATACTTCATTCTGGTTATTACTAATGATACTGGCGAATGCATCCAGCGTACTGCTGAGTATATTGGTATAGGTATTGGCCATCTCCAGCGCCTGGCTGGTTTCCACAATCAAATCATTTAAAAAATCCTTCTCATCTTCATTCAATTGTAAAAAGTTGGTACGTACCATTTTCATCATCAACAGCTCATTGCTTCTTAAAGCCGTTAAAAAATACACCAGGCTTTTTTGGATACGCATTAACTGAAGCAATTCCTCATTGCGGTTGGCAACGTATAATTTATGTTCCAGTGTATTTCTTCGCAAATTTATTTCCTTCAGGTGATCCTGGAAGTTATTGGTTACTTTTTCAAATATTTTCAGCACCATCATATTCTTCTTGTCCGGGTTGCGGTTTTGAAATGTAGTCAAAAATTTTTTGATGGCTTCGTTTTCAAAAGAATTGACCGTTACAATCTGGTTATGCGTTAATATGATACAAATTGGAATGGTAATATAAAATGCATCACTGTCATTGAATGAATTATTTTCGGTAGGTGTTTTTATTACGATCAATTTTACATTGTCATCAATTTCATACCGGCTACGTTCGTCAATATCAAGTGAATCTTTTAAAAAATCAATTGGTATTTCCAGCGATTCGCTCAATTCCGTAAATTCTTCCTGCCTCAATGGAGGCAATACATTGATCCAGGTGCCGTCTTCAGCCTTATCAATCGCGATGGTCCGATGGTCTATGTTTTTAAAGTACTGAATCATTTATCGGGGGCTTGTGGTTTCTGTTTATTGTTTTTAGTTTACGGTTTTTTCAATTCGGAAATTTATAAGATAATCGTGACTTTTCATCTTATCGGTTTTATAGTCTTTATAGCATAATTAAGGTATTTTTTTTTATATCTTATTTACTTTCTACACCTTTTATCCTTTTAAAAAGATGATGTTTCTTTAAATACAACGTGGAAAAAGATCCCCAAAGGTATTCAGTACAAGAGGGCGATGCAACGATGCTCATTCAGGGATAATTTGCCCGGACAAAAAAAAATAAAAAAGCAGGCGTTCTAACCTTATAAACCTTTTATACCTTATTTATCTTTTATACCCTACATACCTTATATACTTTACAAATACTACCCTGCCAATTCAATCTCTCCTTTAAATACAAATTCAGCCGGGCCGCAAAGCCATATATTTTGAAAATGCTGATCGTCAATTTTATCAAATTCCACACTTAAATGCCCACCTGGTGTTTTTACTACCACCTTGTTAAAACCATTTTCGTTATGGGCGGATAACAGTGCGGCTGCCGTAACACCTGTACCACAACTAAGCGTTTCATCTTCTACTCCCCGTTCGTATGTGCGAACGAAAATTGAATCTTCATTTATTGGTTCAACAAAATTAACATTGATACCATCGGGGACGAATTCTTTACTATAGCGTATTTCATGACCAGTTGTTATAACATCAATTTCGGCTACTTCCTGTGCGAATTTCACAAAATGTGGTGAGCCTGTATTGATCACCGAGTAAGATTTATGGTAGGCTACCGAATTTACATTTTGCATTTGTAAGCTTACGGTACCATCGCTGTCTATTTCAGCCAAATGCCCGCCATCAATGGCTTTAAAGTGATAAGAACTTTTGGTTATGCCCCGGTGATAAGCGAATTTCACCAGGCATCTTCCTCCATTTCCACACATGGTACTTTCATTGCCATCCGAATTGTAATAGACCATTTCAAAATCGTACCCTTCTTTTTTGCCTAACAGCATTAACCCGTCAGCGCCAATTCCAAAGTGCCTGTCGCAAATGTGTTTGACCTGCCTTGTTGTTAGTGCCGGGTATTCATTCTCCCTGTTGTCTAATATTACAAAGTCGTTTCCCGTACCCTGGTATTTAAAAAATTCAATTTTCATCTTTTATATTTTTGAATCAGCGATTACATTTAAAGATTGTTTAATTAAATTCTCCACCGCAAGGTTTCCATCCTTCGAAAATTCTTTGGTAACCCTATTGGCGACAATTGCATTCAGGCTTAAGCAATGATGCCCTAATACTTTACCCAGTCCATAAATAGCGGAGGTCTCCATTTCAAAATTAGTGATATGATGATTTCCAAATTGAAAAGTCGTAAGGTTGTCTATCAATTGAGGGTAGGCAAGACCGAGACGCAATACCCTTCCCTGCGGCCCATAAAATCCGGGGCAGGTAACAGTAATGCCCTGGTGATAATTACGGGTAAAATGTTTTAGCAAATAACCACTTGCCATAAGGATATAAGGCGATACA
>JANOTW010000346.1:0-18396 GCA_031416575.1 Ferruginibacter sp. | reverse complement strand
AATAAATTTACCCTGGTAAAAGTTGACGGTGGCAGGGATGAGGATATTTTGAAAAAATACAATGTAACCGCATTGCCGGTGTTTATTCTTTTCAAGGAAGGAAAGCAAGTGTGGCGCAAAGAAGGAATAGTGAAAGAAAAGGAAATGGCCGGTTTATTAAATTGATCTAAGGTTGGGAGGATCCTTTAATGAAATCGCTTACAAGGTAACTGATCAGCTTACCCGTAGATTCATTTTTTCTGCCATCGGTTAACTGGGTGGCTCCTTCACAAATATGCAGGTAGGCCGGCTTGGCATCCTGGGCCACAAATGTTACAAACTGCCTGGCATGCAAAGGCGTAAGGCCTGCAGGAGTAGCGGCGCTGCTTAAAACATTTTCTATACAATCCAGGTCTAATTCAATACCGGTATAAGTATCTTCCGTAAAGCCGGTGGAATGAGCAACCGCCTGGATGAAATTTTTTCTTTCATGCAAAAATATTTCTTCATAACTGATATAATCTACAAACGGGTCATTGTGAATATCCATTAATATATTCTGGGAAATATAATTTTCATGCAAGCCAATGATACAATATTTTCCAAGGTAACCATCTTCTGAAGCATATCTAAATGCGTTGCCACTATGCCTCCCCTCGGTATTTCTAAAGTCAGCATGGGCATCTAAATTGATCACATTAATTTGAGCGAGTGGTAACATATCCGCCTTATGCAATCCCTTGGCTACCCCTTTAATTATAGGGTATGCGTTATTGTGGCCCCCCCCAATAATAAGGGGTATTTTTTTAAAGGAAGCAATCACTTTTATTAAATTTTCTACCTGCTCATCAATCATATTTACTGCGTGCCGGTAAGCATCTATCAATTCTTCGGATCCGTATGCATTGTTATCAATCAGGTATTTAATATCCCCAAAATCAAAATGCCCCAGCAGTAAAACATCATCGCCTGTAAAAAAATAATTACTCTGGATATTTAAAAAAGCAGTCAAAAAAGGCAGCCAAACAGTATCTGCCCCACCCGTGCCGTAATTTGCCTTTACACCAATATCTTCCGGTATGCCGAGCAGTACATACTTTGCTTTGGAATGTTGCAGCACCTCAAACCATTCACCGTCCTGGCTAATATTCAAAATACGTTCCCCTAATTTCGTTTCAAAACGACGGATTTTTGTAACAGACAGGATATCTTCTTTAGTGTAGAATTTAAAATGTTTCATAAATGGAAGTTAGGGAAATTCCTTATGAACCCTCAGGGCTATTATTTTATAGATTTCAACCCTGTTACTTCTTTTTATTTCCGGATAATCCAGGATCAATCCCAAAATTAAATAGAAAAAGCCCCCGGGACCAGAAGCCTTTTTATTACCTTATTTACTTTATCTACCTCATTTACCAATCAAGGATTAAGTTTTATTTTATTTGGTTACAGGCATTTGTATTTACTTCGTTTTCTTTTATTGCCGTAATTTAATTGTTGTCCAGGCCGAAGCGTTTCATGGCATCATCGTTGCATCGCCCTCTTGTACTGAATACCATTGGGGATCTTTAATTACGTTGCTTGTAAAGTGCAAAGGCCCCACTGGTTTTGAAAACCTGTGGGGCCTGGCTGAATGGCAAGCCGGTTAAAGAGAGCCCCTTATTATTTCGTTCGTTCAATTAAGTCCCAAAGATTCCCGTACAGGTCTTCAAAAACCGCCACCGTTCCATAATCTTCCTTTACAGGACCCCTTACAAACCGGATGTTATTTTTTCTGTATTGATCGTAGTCCCTCCAAAAATCATCCGTATGCAAAAACAAAAAAACTCTTCCACCGGTTTGGTTTCCAATATATTTCTCCTGCTCTTCATTGGCAGCTTTGGCCAATAATAAACAACATTCTTTTGAGCCGGAAGGGGCTACCATTACCCAGCGTTTGGTTTCGCTTAATATGGTATCTTCAATAAGAATAAAACCCATTTTTTGGGTGTAGAATTGTAAAGCTTCATCATAATCCTTCACAAGAATTGCAATATGTGCCAGGCGCTGTTTCATACAGTAACTTTTCAAGTATGGTTAAAAGCCATTTTCATTTTAGGATATTTTTTTTGTGCCTTGCATAGGCTTGCCTTGCAATAATATTTCACAAGGGATAAATTAGTGAGTTTCTTTTATAATATAAAATATACAAGATCCCACATATAATATTTTGTTGTTACTCTAAATATCCCGATGCATCGGGAGGGCAAGATCCCCAATGGTATGACCTACAAGGGAGTCCCGATAAAAATCGGGATAAATATAACACAACGATGCTTAATTGAAATACTTCTGCCGGCCACCAAAAGAATTATACTGTATAGAAGTAAAAAAATGTAAAGCCGTTAAAAAACAAACTCCCCATTGATCATCACTTTGTCAATTAAATTTGTTCCAAAAGAATAAGGCAAATAAGCCAATGAAGGGATTGGTTTGGTAATAATAAGGTTCGCTTTTTTACCGATGGTGATGCTTCCCAACTGATCGCCACATTCCATCGCATAAGCGCCATTGATAGTTGCCGCATTGATCGCTTCTTCAGGCAATATCCTCATTTGTATGCAACTCATAGCCACTACCAGGTTCATATTACCACTCGGTGACGAACCAGGATTATAATCTGAAGCCAAAGCTACCGCACAACCTGCATCAATTAACTTGCGGGCTGGTTGAAAGGGCATGCGCAAAAAGAAAGCCGCAGTTGGCAATAAGGTGCAAAGGCCTTTCCAACTTTCGTTTGATAACAATTTTATATCCTCATCGGTCAATGTTTCCAAATGATCGAGTGAAACGGCATTAAGCCTTTGCCCCACTTCTATTCCACCAATACTATTTAACTGGTTTACATGCAGCTTTGGTTTTAATCCATACCTCATTCCAGCCCTGCAAATAATCTCCGTTTCCTCTGGTGAAAAAAAACCGGTTTCACAAAATACATCAATATAACCCGCTAATTTTTCGGAAGCGATTATTGGTAGCATTTCATCAATGATCAAATCAATATAACCCTGGTGGTTATCCTTAAATTCAATGGGATAGGTATGAGCTCCTAAAAAAGTAGCTTTAATTGTTAACGGAGATTTTTCTTTTAATCTTTTTATTACCCTCAGCATCTTTAATTCGCCGGCTACCGATAACCCATAGCCGCTTTTTATTTCGATGGCACCTGTACCCAGTTTGCTTACGGCTTCAAGCCTTTTCCATGCTTCATTAAAAAGTGCATCTTCGCTGATTTCATTTATTTGTCGGGCGCTGTTTAATATACCGCCTCCCCTGGCTGCAATCTCCGCATAGCTTAACCCTTTTATCTTATCTACAAATTCATTTTCCCTTGCTCCTGCAAATACAATATGCGTATGACTATCGCACCAGGCAGGCAGAACAAATTGACCTGCGGCATCAATAATATTTTTGGGTAACCCTGGCAGTTTTAAATCCAGTTCGTACATATTTCCATACTCCGCTATCACGCCATCTTCTATTAATACAAAGGCATTTTCAATCAGGGGTAGTTCAGCAAGTTCTTTCCCTCTTAACACATGGCTTTGCTCCCTTGTGCTGATGAGTTGCGCAATATTAGTGATGAGAGTGGTCATTGAATTTAAATAATTATTCAAAAGTTTACCCCTGGCCAAAGTTTAAAGTTTACAACTTTTAAAAAAGGTGGACTTTAAACTTTGGATAGAAAGCTATCACAGATTTTCCCAAATTTCTTTTCCAAATTGTTCCAGGCCAGGATCTCTTGCACCCATTAACAATAAAACACAGGGATCGGATAAATGAGGACGAACAGTGGTTAAAAAATCATTTCTATTTTCTACAAAAAAAGCATTGCGGCCCAATGCTTTTATATCATTGATAAGATCATTGGCGGAAATATCTTTTACGGTTGTACCGCCCGCATAAAAAATTTCACTCATCCATATTTCATCCTGCGGCCTTAATGCCGCGGCTATTTCATTTACAAAATCATTGCGTAAAAACCGGGTAGGCCCATAGCCATGTGGCTGAAACCAGGCTACCACCTTAGGAGCAATATACTGACAGGCAGCAATAGACGCTGCACATTTCGCCGGGTTATGTGCGTAATCATCAATCACCCATACGCCATTCTTTTGCCCCAATACCTGGTGCCTGCGATAAATGCCTTCGTAACTTTTTAACGCATCAGCACACACCTGTAAGTCAACGCCCAACTGGTTGGCCACACAAGTTGCCGCTACCGCATTTTCCATATTGTGTTTACCTACGGTATTGATTGAAAACGGAACATCAGCAATTGAATACTGAATGTTGAAACCGGATTGATGAAAATTATTGGCCTGGAATCCTGTAGTAGTTTCATTAGTACTAAAATCATGGTTACTATTTACGGATAACTTTTTTGACAAGGCGTTTGACTGATTGACAACAAATAATTGCTTTGTATTATTTTTAAATTGTCCAAATATATCCATCAGCTCATCAATCTCCTGGTGATCTTTATCAATGTTGAGCAACAAGCCAACTTCCGGATGATACTGTACAATGGAACCATCACTTTCATCCGCTTCTATCACCAGCCACTCTCCTGCCCCCACCTCCGCATTCCCTATTTTACCCTCCTTAATAATGCTCACCAATCCTGCTCCGCTGATAATGCCGGGTTGCAATCCGGCGAATTTTAAAATATCAAATAACATGGCACAGGTTGTGCTTTTACCTGAAGTGCCCCCTACCGCAATGGACTTTTTACTATTAGCGATCAATGCCAGCAAATCCGAACGCTTAATGATGGGTATGCCATATTCCTTTGCCTTCTGTACTTCAAATACGGTATCCTCCACCGCAGCGGATACCACTACCAGTTCTGTCTGTTCATTGATGCCATCCCCATTTTGCAAAAAGCATTGTATTCCTGCTGATTCCAGTTTTTCCTTTATTTCATTGTATGTACCTGGTGTAAAAAAACGATCGCTACCGGATACGTTTTTTTCAATTCCGGCTAAATATTGAGCAATAGCGCTCATACCGGCGCCAGCTACCCCAATGAAAAAAACATTTTGGAAATCTTTTATCCCGGAGATCATAAATAGAAAATTGATTAGGTTATAGTTGTATTGTGGTGCATGGCCTGATAGGCTAATAGCAGGCTAACCGCCATAAATATACCGCCTAAAAAAAATGCCGCACCTGCAAATTGAACGGGAGCTGTTGGTTTTGTAAAATATGAGAATAAACTGGTCATTAACACCGGCCCGATTATATTCGTCAGGCTCATGATACTGGTTAAGCCGCCCTGCAATTCGCCCTGTTCATTTGCAGGTACCTGGCCAGATATGATTGATTGTAGCGCAGGGCCGCCAATACCTCCCAGGCAATAGGGAACTAAAAAAACAAACATCATCCAGCTTTGAGATGCGAAGGCAAATAAAAATAGCCCCACAGTATAAAGTGCCAGTCCTACATAAACACTTCGCTTATTTCCCAGCAATGGGTTAACAACCCTTATCAATCCACCCTGCACGATACCCACCAGTAACCCAACCAAACCCAGTGAAATACCAATCATTTTGGCGCTCCAGTTAAATTCTTTGATAGTGAAAAAAGACCAGGTACTTTGCACTGCATTGGCTGCCAGGTAAATTAGAAAAAAGGAAATAACCAGTCCACTTACCGCCGGATATTTTTTTAAATGCTTTAAGGTACCCAACGGATTGGCCCGCTTCCAATCAAATGCCCTCCTGTTTTCAATCGCCAACGACTCCGGCAGCACGAAATAACCATAGGCACAATTTAAAAGGCTCAAACATGCCGCTACAATAAAAGGAATGCGAACCCCATATTCGCCCAACAATCCGCCCACTACCGGGCCAAGAATAAAACCGACCCCGAAAGCGGCTCCCACCATGCCGAAGTTTTGCGCCCGGTTTTGTGGGGTACTGATATCCGCGATATATGCAGTGGCGGTAGTAAAACTGGCCCCTCCTAATCCGGCAATAATTCTACCTAAAAACAACCAGCCAATGGAAGGGGCCAGCGCCAGAAAAATATAATCAATACCTAACCCAAATAATGAGAATAACAATACCGGCCTTCTTCCGTATTTGTCACTCAGGTTGCCCAGCAATGGCGCACAAAGGAACTGCATACTTGCATAAGCAAAGGCCAGCCAGCCACTATACCTGGAAGCTTCACTTATATTTCCATGAATTAATTCTTCAATTAATCCCGGTACTACCGGTATGATCAGCCCGATGCCGGTAACGTCTATTAATAAAGTGATAAAAATAAAACTGATTGCAGCAGAACGATTGGAAGCCATAGAAAACAAAGATAGCCCCCTGCCCCTAAAGGGGAGAAAATGCAGTAGTTTTTATTTTAAAAATTTTTACACTAAAGGAAAAGTGAGAAAAAAAAATGTTTTGACAATCTTTCGTACTGTATGGGTAAAGACTTTATGCAGTTATTACGGAGGGGTAGTTTAGGACATAAAAAAAGAGCTCAATAATTGAGCTCCTTTTTTGTAGTATATCAGTTTGGAATTACCATCTGTTGCCACCACCGCCGCCACCGCGGTTGTTAGAATATCCACCACCACGACTTCCGCCGCCGCCGCTGCTTCTTTCTTCTCTTTCTTTAGCTACTGAAACAGACATTGCTCTTCCTTCAACTTCTTTGTTGTTTAAACCCAACATTGCATCTTTACCTTCTTCATTGGAAGGCATTTCAACAAAACCAAAACCACGTGAGCGGCCTGATTCTCTGTCCATAATTACTTTGGCAGAAGAAACTTCACCAAATTTTGAAAATAGTTCGTGAAGTTCAGCATCATTTGTGTTGAAACTCAAATTTGAAACATAAATGTTCATAATCTTAAAAATTAAAAAATAAAAAATAAAAAATAAAAATACCTGTGATGGTAACTAA
Source organism: Ferruginibacter sp. (assembly GCA_031416575.1). Taxonomy (GTDB): domain Bacteria; phylum Bacteroidota; class Bacteroidia; order Chitinophagales; family Chitinophagaceae; genus Ferruginibacter. The sequence continues at coordinate 11,469 of JANOTW010000346.1, read as the reverse complement.
GGACAAAACTTTTAAGAAGAGAAAACTAATACGTTGGAGAAGTAAAAAATTGAATCTATCTATAAACGATGTGCTCATTGAGCTATTATCACTTTGCAAATATAGGGGTATTAATTTGTAACCTAATATTTATTTTATAAACTATAAATCATCTTACCAACATTCAAACAATAATTTAGGTTTGTTGTGCTATTTTAATTCCGATTTAGCTAATTCATACTTGAAAAATCAGAAATCAGGAAATCAGAAATTTAACATTAAACTTCGATTATCCCTCCAACTTTGTTACCAGGTCAATATACTCCTGCATGGCGTTCTCTTTTGGCCTCCCTTTTAATTCTTCCCATGCATTGTATTTTGCTTTGGCTGCAAAATCAAATGGATTAGCGGGTGCAGCTATATTTACATCGCCTACTGTTGATTGCTTGTAAAAAGCATACAATTGTAGCAAAATATCATTACCGGGTTTTTCGGATAGGGTTTTGCTATTGGCTACTGCCTGCTCAAATAAAGTATTTAATTCCATGGTCATTTTTTTTCAAAAATAGCTGAATAAAAATACCCGGCAATTTTAGCGCTGGGGTGTCAGGCTAATATATTGGGTTATTGGGTATCCTGCTATCCTGTTCACCAGGCGATTTGAATTTTAAAATGCTGAAAATAGCCCGAAGAGCTTTAATATGAATAACCCCTGATGAAGCCCGGGGCAGAAGCCATCCTGCTACCCACAACCCCGGCAGGGGTTGAATATGAAAGCTGCGAGTGGTTACGCCATCAATTATTCCAGCTTTTTCAGCTCTTTTAAATAATCGTATTGCAGGTCCTCGTGAAGGGTGGCAATCACTTTTGCGATTTTTTTTAGCTGAAACTGGTATAGGTTAGTTAATACAGTACTCTTATGGATAGGTATGGAAGAATTGAACAGTACACTGCAGAAATACAAAAGCAGTTCCACTTCCGACTGTTTAGAACCGGTATGGCGTATATACTTACCTGTTGTTCTTAATATTTTACGAAGGCTTTTTTTTACAAAGTATAAATTTGATTGATTGATACCGGCAAACTGTTCATCCATTCCTTTTTTTACACTTTCAATATAGGCGGGCCCATCATCTGCTTCAAAAAGTAAATAGGTAAGTAACTCTTTATTCTCTTTCTTATATTTTGCTAATCGAATACATAGGTCCAACAGTTTTGCCGGAGCAATCACATTTAACTCCTGTTTAATTTCACTGATAGTAGCTGCTTTCATGCAGCTAAATTACACAATTTGTCATGGTTCTTATTATGGGCAGGGTGATGTAGAAAGTGGATGGAACAAAGTAAATAACTAAAAATAATCCTGGAATTAATGTAAATATGGATTGGATGGATGGGTGATTTACCCATCTTTAAAACTTATGACAAAGAAGGCTATCACCTCTTTCATTGATGATCATTTTAAAAATAAATAAATCCATGAAAGTATATTGATTACTTATTTTTTTATATTGCATTACAAACCCAACACTATGAAAAAAAAATCTACTTTGTTACTCCTGTTTTTATGCAGCATTCATTTTAGCCAGGCCCAGTTTTACAAATCTATTCTGCCATCAGATGCATTCTCCGACTCGGTCTCCATCATTGTGCAGGATTTTAAAAAGAATTTTTCAACCATCGAAGGCCGCCAGTTACCATCACAGGGAGAGATGGATGTGTACCATTCTAAAGTAACCATCCCTGGTGCAGTGCATTGTGCCATTTACCGTTTTCATTCTTTAGAGGATACCACCGCCAGTTGGCAAGCTATCATGTACGAAGGTGATAGTTATGAGAATGCCGTTAAAATTTATAAAAACACTTTCCGCCTGTTGAAAAAAAGTAAAATGAAATGGGGAGATAAAGGAACTATTTCCTTTATTGGTGAACTGGAAATGCCGGTAGAAAATGTACGCTTTACAGTAACTCCATTAAGACTAAACAACATGGATTTACCTTACCGTAGTTTTTTTGGAGAAATAGAATTAACAAGCGCCTACGATGGATGGGTAGTGCACCTGAACCTGCATAACAGGAAGAATGATGCGGAAAAATATTAAGCAGGATACCAGATGCCTGATGTCTGATTTTGTGATGTCTGATGTCTGATGTCTGATTTTGTGATGTCTGATGTCTGATGTCTGATTTTGTGAGGACTGATTTGTGAGGAATGATTTGATTTTTTAGAACTACTTACCGCTTGAAGATTTGTTACCAAATTGATTGCGTTTCTATTGAATTAAAAGGATAGTTGTTTACATATAACAACCTGATGTTTCTCTAAATACAACGCAATTAAAGTTCCCCAATGGTATTCAGTACAAGAGGGCGATGCAACGATGCCCCACATGGCTTCTTAGCCCGGACAAAAAAAATAGGGTTGTATAGAAGAGCCCCGGTGCAGCCCACAAACCTTACACGGGATAAGGATGACACCACGATGATCCCCATGAAAAACAAATGCCTGTAATCAAAAAAAGTTGGTGCCAATGAAATAACTGAACCTAAAATCAGTACTGGTACCAGACCTTTCCGCCAGCCTCCAAAGCCGTGGGCTTACAGGTCATAAAAATACCTGGTCCTGTTTACCTTAACGTCTCTCAGCAAGCTGGATTTTGGACTGATACTAATATTAAAGAACCGGTACCGGCCAACCGGGGATACGTTGATGGCCATTTGCCAGCAATGCATTTCACGGGCTATTGATACGGAAATTGTTCCCAGCTCTTTTTGAGAAATATTGTAAAACCCATTTAAGCCTAACTGCCATTTCTCCGTTAAATTAACGGTACCATTCCAGTTGATATCCTGATACAAGCTGGTTTTGTAACCACTGTAATCCGGTTTTCGATCTCTTTGGAAACGGAGTGAATAAGAAAAATTAACCGACCACGGAATTGAGAAATCGGCAAACTCAGCAGGGTTATTACTGATGTAAGCCGCTTCGGTCTGGTATTCATCCAAAGGCATACCTGAATTAGGATTATATGGCTGACCGGTAAGGTTATTCTGTTTTGGCTTTTTAGATTTATCACCTCCCTGGAACTGACTGGACACAGAAATATTACCTCCGATAAACCTGCCCAATGTCAATGCTTTGTTTCGCCATACTACTTTATCAATCCTTTCGCCCCGGGTGTCCACCTGGTATGGATCGAGGATGGCATTGGCCGTAATACTGATTTTGTCAAATAAATTGGTTCTTGCCCCTACACTAAAAGTGCTTAGTTTAAATGAATCCGCAAGGAAATTATAACTGCCACTTAAATTTAATCCATCAATTAAAGTAACTTTTTTTACGGCATCCGCCGCAGTGTCTTTTTTATCACGCACTTTCATTTGAATATTATTGTCAATATTAAAACTTAAGCCGCCGAACCTGCCTTCACCAAAAGCGCCATAAATACTATTGTCAAAAATATTGAACCTTGCAGTGTTGACTGTATCGATTTTAGTATTATAAAAATATTTTCCGTTCATATCCGGTTTATAATTGGCACTTACAGAGGGACGTATCTCATGCCGGATGGCCTTTATTTTTGAATTTTTTCCAAAGGAATATGAGCCGAATATACGCGATGACATGCTGATGCCAAACGACATGTCCCTGGCAGTATAAAATCCTTTATTGATGGAAGTATCAACCCTTCTTTTGACACTGTCCCAACTTCTTGTGAATTTTTGCTGGTACCATCTTTCCGTGTAGGATATGCTGGGCGCTATCTGCAATGGCCCCAACTGTGGTAATGATAAAGTAATGGGTACATTGTGGTTGCCGCCCCATTGCAGGTTATTGAATATTTGCTTGCCGATATTTAACTTGCTAACGGAAGTGTCATCAGAAAAATAAGTAAGGCTTTTTACATTCGAGTTGAGAGCGATACCCAAATTTTCGTACCACTTATAACTTCCAATCACCTCTTTTCTTCTAAGTGGATACAAGGTATTCAAATTAAAACTAACGTCGGGCAATGTAATATTGATGATCTTGAGATTGGTATTCTGCGAGTGATTGGCATTGATGGAAACATTATAGGGTTTATCCTTCCATACTTTGGCATAAGCGATACTTGAATTAAGCTGGTTGCTGAAATTACGGGTAGGGTTATTGGGCACCTGCGAGTTGAATTTACTGCTTCCTGCATTCACATTGGCATTAAAAGTTACGCCGGGCCTCGATTTGGTATCAAGGCTATGGCTCCACCGGATATTAAATGTTTTACTTGTATTAAAATCGGGATCGCCTTTAAAATTTGTTTTGAAACGCTGGTAGTCCAATGAAAAGTTACCCTGGCGCCGGTACCGCTTATAATACCGGGGGCTTATGTTGAATGAATAACCGCCATAAGAATAAATGGTACCCCTGGTGGTTACATCCCAGTTATCATTGATTACTTTATAATAGCCGATGCCGTTTAATGACAATCCGAATTGCTCATTGGCTTCAAAGGTGGGAGCTATAAAACCGGAATGCCTTCCCTGTGAAAGCGGATAAAGGCCGAAAGGAAGTATGATGGGCACAGGCACACCTTCAAATTCAGGATGCACCGGCCCGGTAACCGCGAATTTTTTATTGATGAATTTTATTTTTTTACTGACGAATGCGAAATGGGGCGTATCCAGGTTGCAGGTGGTAAATCTCGCTTTGTATGCAAAAAAAGAAGTAGGGTCTATCTTTTTAATTTTTATAGCATAGATATACATTTCGTCTTGTTGGGTATAAGTCCCTTTGGTGAGGCCCTTGCCTGTTTTCATGTTAAATGCAATCGTGTCACTAACGGTTTTTAAATCGCCCTGGTTGAACGTGGGAAATGAAATTACTTTACCGGCGCTATCTTTTCTTAAGTAAGCTGTTACCAGGTTGGTCCTTTGATCAAATTCAATCCCGGGCGCTGTCAATTCATTATCAGTATATTTCACTTTTGATTCTTTACCATATAAAAGGATTTTTTTACCAGGTACATCCATTACCATGGAATCATCTGCATGATAAACTACAGGAGCATCGAGGGAATCTTTTGATATTTTAAAACTGAAAGTGTCCACTACAGGCCTTGTATTTACAGTATCTACTAATTTAGTTGTATCACCAGGATTTAATGGTATTGTATCAGTAATAGAAAGGGAAATGTTTTTTTTTGGAGGAAGCTTCTTTTGAACCTTGATTGGGATGGTGCCGGTAGTTAAAATTTTGTAAAACAGTTTAAATGGGGCCTTATCACTGGTACTACCAACCGTTACACTAATGAACAGCGCCATCATCATGGATGCTAAAATGTATTTTGCCTTACCTTTGTTATAGTTGTCCATTGCAGTTGAAACAAAAATAATCATATTACCTGCAACTATGTGTGAAGAAACTCTTATAAATTACTATCCACCAATAAACCGGTTTTAAAATGGTCAAAATAAAATTGATTTTTTTTGTTTTTATATCAGCCCTATGTTTTTCATTGACCTCCTATACACAAACGCCTAAACTTCTCAAAACAATTATCGTGGATGCAGGCCATGGTGGATCTGATGCAGGCGCTACCGGGCAATACGAAGGCTCTCTTCGTTCAAGGGAAAAGGATATTACCCTGGCTATTTCAAAAAAATTAGTAGCTACATTACAAAGGGAATTACCGGATGTTAAAACTATTCCCACACGGACAACGGATATTTTTCAAAATGTAAATGAGAAGGCGAGAATAGCCAATGAAAATCATGGTGACCTGTTTTTATGTATTCATGCCGACTCCGGCCCGTTAAAAACAGCAAGACGTAAAATAGGTACCCGCCAGGTTACACATTATAAAACCACCTACACGGGTAAGGGTAGAAAAAGGAAGAAAAAAATTACGGCCACGAAAGTGGAAGAACCCGTTTATCAATATTACAAATTACCCATGAAAAGAAGCGGTACCAGTGTATGGATATTCGCTTCGCATAAAACCAGTGATAAACTGAAAGCCATCATTGACAATGAAGAAGATTTCAATATTGAAGCGGATGACAGCCTAAGCAATAGTGTTGACTTTAACAGCCCCGAAATGAAACCTATCGTAGCGATTTACGCAAAACGCTTTCAGTTGAAAAGCATTAACATAGGCATGCTGGTAGAGGAGGAAGTAGCGAAAACCGGCAGGCAAACATTTGGCCTAAACCAGCGCCAGGTGGGTATCAGGGTATTGCAATCTACCAATATGCCTGCCATATTGATAGAAACCGGGTTTATAAATAATGAAGAAGATGAACGGTATATTAACAGCGAAAAGGGCCAGCAGGAACTGGCGGAAAGTATTACGGAAGCGGTTAAACGTTATAAAATCATGATTGAGAGTGGGAATCCGGTACATACAACAACCGCTAAGGGCAATGATGAAAAAACAATCCCCACCCCTGAAAAATTCAACAACAGAACAAAAAATATTTTGAAAAGAATTGACATAAGCCAACCAAATTTTAAAGTTGACCTGTATGATGACGGGGATGTTGACGGGGATATCGTGTCCGTTTATTTCAACGGAAAGATTTTATTAAGTAATATAAAATTAACGGAAAAGCCGCTCACATTAAATTTAACCATTGACCCTTCCAAAACCGAAAATGAATTGTTGGTCTATGCCGAAAATGAAGGGGATATTCCGCCCAATACGGCGTTAATGATCGTAACGGATGATTCCAACAGAACTGAAGTTAGAATTACCTCGGATGATAAAAAGAATGGCGTAATAATTTTTACCAGGAAATGACGCTCATTATTTTTCCTTAATTGCCTCCTCCCGTGGCAAATGGTATCCATGCCAACAAATTAATATGTATTTTTGAGTTTCAAAACAATCCCCTTTAATGCCATGAAGATTTCCAACGAAACAAAAGTAGGTTCGCTTACCGCAATTTCTATTGTATTACTTATTTTAGGATTTAATTTTTTAAAAGGCAAGAATCTAACTGCTAAAACAATGCGTTTTTATGCGGTATTCGGAAATATACAGGGGCTTGCTTCCAGCAATGCCGTTGTCATAAATGGCAAGCAGGTTGGTACCGTTTACAGCACGGATGGTGGCCAGGATATGCGCAGGATTATTGTGGCCATTTCCATGAACCAATCGGTAAATATCCCGGATAATTCAGTTGCGGTTATTAGCCCTTCTATATTAGGTACCACATCTGTTGAAATAAAATTAGGCAGCAGCAATATTTATAAACAAAACGGTGACACACTCGCTACTATCGCTTCAAGCGGTATGTTTGATGAAGCGCTTCAAAAAGTAGATCCCGTTTTAATGCAGGTAAAAAATGCGGTTAAATCACTGGATTCTGTTTTATCAACTGTTAACAGTGTTTTTGACCCCAATACAAAAAATAATATCAGGTCCGTAATGGAAAATTTGAATAAAACCACGGCTACATTAGCCATATCTTCCGCCTCTTTGCAAACCCTGCTCAATACCCAAACAGGAACATTGGCAAAAACCCTGGATAATGTAAGTTCATTTACTGGTGGATTAAAAAACAATAATGCTAAAATAGACCAGACACTGACCAACCTGGAAGCAACTACCGCTAAACTTTCCAGGCTTGAGATAGAAAAAACACTTACCTCATTGGATCTTACTGTTACTGAATTAAAAAATACGATTGGTAAGGTAAACAGCGATAAAGGCACACTGGGCTTAATGATCAACGATACCAAACTGTATAATAACCTGAACGCTACATCCAATAAATTAAATTTATTGCTGGATGATGTTCGTACACATCCTAAACGCTACGTAAACATTTCCGTATTTGGAAAAAAAGATAAAAGCGGCCCATTGCTGGTTCCATTGCCCGATACCGTGAATGCGCCTTATTTAAAGCAATAGCCCCCGGCCCCGCTGGCTAGCGGGGAGGCCTGGTACCAGTATTATTTTTTGGATGAGCCAAATTATTGTTGTTACATTTTTTTTTGGTGACAGGCATTTGTATTTCATGGCAGCATCGTTGCCACGCTCGGTTCAAAGGCATACCTATGGGGAACTTTTCCCACGTTGTATATAGAGAAACATACTGCCTTTGTATGAATGCTCTTGTAAAGCTTAATTGATAAATAGCAACAGGTTTTAATTATGAATAGCATTTTCATTTATGAGCAGGTAACAACAGTTTTGAAATTGATTATTAAGCATGACATTTATATTTCGTCCCCAACCTGCCAGTCGGCGGGGAATTATTCAATGGGTATAATGCTTCAGAACCCCCGCCAGCCAGCGGGGCGGGGGAGCTGAAACATTGTGATACTTTTTTAAAATAAATAAAGAAATTGCACCTTTCATAAATCAATGTATTGAAAATAACATTTACTTTCAGGATTGTCTTATTGTTAACGATAATGCTTTGTTGCAAATTTGTTTTAGTTGCACAAATCATTGTTCCTCCTTCTCCCTCCGCTGATACGCTCAGGGTAATACAAATTATCCAGGGAAAAAGCCTTCGTGAAAAAATACTTGATTCTTCAACCAGTCTTCAAACTATTGCCGGCAATGTGATCCTTAAAGAGGGGCTCACGATTTTTCACTGCGATAGCGCTTCAATTAATAAGCAAACCAATATCCTGGAAGCTTTTGGCAATGTCCATATCAATCAAAATGACAGCATACATACCTATTCGCAATACCTTAAATACATAGGTAAGGAGCGGATCGCCTTTTTGAAAAAAGAAGTACGGTTAACCGATAACAAAGGAACATTGTTTACCCAGGATTTAGAATACGACTTAAAAACAAGCATAGGTAAATACAGCAATGGCGGACGGGTAGTAAATGGCAAAACGGTGCTTACAAGTACGGAAGGCGTGTATTTTGCGGATACAAAAGATGTATTCTTTAAAAAAAATGTTCACCTGACAGACCCAAAATATGATATCCGAAATGATACCTTACTGTACAATACACAAACACAAATAACCTCCTGGAATACGCCTACCATTATTAAAAGTAAAAATGGCGGCGACATTTATTCGTCTAACGGTACTTATGACCTGAAAAATGGCAAAGCGTTTTTTGGTAACCGGACTATAATAAAAGACAGCACCCGTACTTATGTGGCGGATAACAGCGCTTATGATGAAATAACAGGAATAGCACAGTTAGAAGGTAATGCAATTATAAAAGACAGTGTAAATGGCTATACAGTTTTGGGAAACCAGATCTATCTTGATAAAAATAATAATTCTTTTTTGGCTACTCGTAAGCCGGTATTGATATTTAAAGGGGAAGGAAAAGACAGCACTTTTATTGCCGCCGATACGCTTTTTTCGGGAGTAGAAAAAAGAGATAGTTTGGGCAGGAAGATAACAGTATCAAAGGATACACTTAAAAAAGAAACGGTAGTAAACCTGCAGGATTCACTATTGACTAAAGACCTGAGAACAGATAGTTTAAAAAACAAAACATTGGCCCAAACTAAGCTATTAAAAGACACGCTCAACAATTCGCTGGCAGACAGCTCATTTGAGTTAGCAGGAACAAAAGCCTCCAGGCCATTCGGGAGGTTGGGGGAGGCCAGGCCAGTCAGGGATTCTGACATGAGTATCAAAACCGATACGCTTCTTGCCATGCAGGATAAAACGGACAGCATATCCAACCCGGCAATAACAAAAGAACTGGTTTTACCAAAAGATACACTTGATAAAACGACTGTTATCAACGTTTCAAAGGATACGGCCATTCGTTATTTCATTGCTTTCCATAACGTGCGGATCTTTAACGATTCACTTCAATCCGTATGCGATAGCCTGTATTATTCTTCGGAAGATTCTATATTCCGGCTCTTTCAGGAACCGCTGGTGTTCAGCAACAATTCTCAAATATCGGGTGATACCATTTACATGTACACAAAAAACAAAAAAGCGGATCGCTTGTATGTTTTCGAAAATGGGATCATCATTAACAAGGCCAATGAAAAAATGTACAACCAGATTGGGGGCCGCACATTGAATGGATATTTCAAAGATGGTGAACTGGATTATATGCGGGTAAAAGGTTCGCCGGCTGAAAGCATATTTTATCCGCAGGACGATGACAGCGCTTTCATTGGAATGAACCGCGGCAAAGGCGATGTAATTGACATTTATTTTTTAAACAAGGAGGTGAATAAAGTAAAATTCATCAATCAGGTAGATGGCACGCTGTTTCCAATTCGCCAAATACCAGAAGACCAGAAATTCCTCAAAAATTATAAGTGGCAGGATAAACGAAGGCCAAAGAATAAATTGGAATTGTTTGAGTAGTACCACTTAAATCCCCTGGGGATGTCCTGGAAAAATTATTTGTATCGCCTCTCAATTACCAGGGAGCTTACAGCCCTGAAAATATTTTCAAAAAATAATATGCTTCAAAATCCCCCATCGGGCAATCTCTTTAAGTCCAAATTCTTATTTGGTTTCCAACTAACGTGCCTGTATTGAAAATTATTTTTTGCACATAACGTTCCGATGGGACGTAAAACCGCTTCCATTATATCTTTCTACCCATATATCTTCCCGAACGGGACGAACCAATACCTTAACTTAATGACAGCGTTTCGTAGGAATGTATTATGCATTTGTTTTAATAAAGACAGTATCCTTATCCTAATGACACGCCCTTAAGTCCAGGCCTTCTTTTTTTGCAAATACTTAACACCATAAACATTCACTTCTTCGTTTTATAAACAAATACTGCTGCGTGTTGGCATTATTTTAGTTTCCCCTTCATCAACTAATATTCAAAAAAAGTAACATGAAAAAAGCCCTTTTATTTGCCAGCCTCCTTACTGTTTTTTCAATCTCATTAAAAGCCCAGGAATATAAAACAGCGGTTGGTATTAGGCTTGGCCCCAACTCACCCGCCATTGCACCGGGATTTACCATAAAGCATTTCCTTGATGAAAAACATGCGGTAGAAGGAATTGTCGGGGTCAATAATGGTATAGGTGTATGCGCATTGTACCAGTGGTATTTTCCGGTTACATCAGTTGAACACCTGCAATGGTTTGCCGGCGCCGGCGCTTATGCGGCTTACAGGTACAGCACCTCTTTTATTGGAGCGGCCGGTATTGTGGGGGTAGATTATAAATTCCCCAACATACCATTAAATATTTCAATAGACTGGAAACCCGAACTGAACATTATTGAGAGTGTTGGCTTTGAAGCAAGCGGGGTTGGTTTTTCCGCAAGGTTTACTTTTTAGTATCGGGTTATACTTCACAAGGGATAAATACGTGAAGCAGATTTTTTGTCCTGGCATTGAAGCTATGGGCATCATCGTTGCATCGCCCTCTTGTACTGAATACCATTGTGGAACTTTAATTGCGTTATTAATTAAATGCAGGATCTTTCAATTCATCTTATTTTTAGTTGGGCCGGGATAAGTGACAAGGAAGACACAGGGCTGGAGCCCTGCGCCTGATTGGGTTGGCTGTATTTATTTGTTTAGGGAA
>JANOTW010000345.1:0-2706 GCA_031416575.1 Ferruginibacter sp. | reverse complement strand
TTGTTTTTTATATTTTGTACCATGGCCCTGCCGATAGCAATGGGGTCTATGCCGGGATGATAAAAAAAGCGTTTATCCTCAAAAGTGGTAATGCATTCACTAAACTTCTTTGGCACTTTTTTATTGGGTGGAAACCGCCACTGCCCATCGGCTGCAATGGAGGCGCTTAGTATATTGCCGTCTTTATCTTCTAACACGTAACTGGTTGGTGTGTTGAATAATTGATTGGGCAGGGATAGCCAGAACCAGGTTATTAAAGCAAGGAAGAGCGTGGGCCACCCCCATGCCTTTAAGGTGGGGGTAAACTTCCATATCCGTAAATAGCGTTTTAAGTTATTTGAATGGGGAATTATATTTATAATAGTGGTGGGCACTTTTTTATTTAAGATTTATTTACCCTTTAGGTTGCCAACTTATAAAAGGCCGGCAACCTGGAAAAGTAAAAAAACCGGCTTTTTTATTTATTCTTTGCGCCGATTAAAAAAACACCCGCCTAAAACTAAATTGTACCGGTTAATGCGGTCCTCTTTTCGGGATTATCCTTTGTATTTTCCGCTACGCTATTCATAAACGAAACGGATACTTTATCGCCGTCAAACCTGCAGGTGATTTTATCGCCATGCACCGCCTCCACAAACCTGGCATTCAATTGCAGTGTATTGTCATTGAGCCAGGTGGCAGCGCCTGCTATTTTTGAAGGCATGTGAATGCGGCCAGCTACCGGAAAAATGTATGGCTTACTATCCTGATTTACCAGCCAGTTTTCCCAACCGAATTTTATCGTAGTCTCTTCTTCAGCAATTTTAACAGTGCAGGCGCAACCATCTTTTAAAAATTTAAAATGTATTTGCCCTGCACCAAAATCATTTTTAGCAAGCCTGAATTTCTTTCCATGATAAGTTGAAGATAAAGATGAACTGGTTGAACCTTTCGCAACAGGTAGCGCTAAACTTTTCAAATCTTTTTTCAACGCCGTTAAGCCTGATGGATTTTCAGCCAATGCCCCGGCCTGAAAAGCAGGCAGCAAATTATCCCACATGATCCCCATGGACTTTTGCATATCCCAACTTTCGCTGGTAACCGCTAATACTACATCCTGGTCAGGCATTACAATACAATATTGGCCAAAGGCCCCATCACCCCGGTAAAAGCCGGGCTTACAGCGCCAAAACTGGTAGCCATATCCCTGCGCCCAGTCACCATTTCCTTCCTGCGATTTTGTTTGGTAACCGGTTGCTTCTTCCACCCACCTCTCCGTTAAAATTTCTTTGCCATTCCATTTTCCTTTTTGCAAATAAAGCTGACCGAATTTTGCGATGTCCTCTGTTTTTAACCGTAAACCATAGCCCGCCGTGTTTAATCCCTGTGGCGATTTTTCCCAATCATAACCCTCAATCCCCAATGGTTTAAATAACCTGGGGGCCAAAAATTTTTCCAGGGTTTCGCCGGTTATTTTATGTACAATTGCGCCAAGCATATAAGTGGCCCCTGTATTGTAAAGAAAATGCGTACCCGGTTCAAATTGTACAGGTTGTTCCAAAAAAGTTTTAACCCATACTTTATCCGAAGCCCTTATTTTTGGCATGGTATCAACACCATGCCCGGTGTTCATTGTTAAGAGATGCTTGATTTTCATATTCTTCAAATTCGCATCCGGCGTTGCAGGCGCATCATCAGCAAAAAAAGAGAGTACAGGTTCATCTACTGTTAGTTTACCTTCCTTTATCAGCAGCCCTATGGCAGTACTGGTAAAGCTTTTTGAAAGAGAATATAATGTATGCTTAAACTCCTGTTCAAATGGTTTCCACCAACCTTCGGCTATCACATTACCATGCCTGAGCAACATAAAGCTATGCCAGCCGATACCAGGTGCATTTGCCGCCGCGATAAATTTGCTAATGGCTTTTGATGAAACACCTTGCGCTTCGGGGCTGGTACGGGCTATACTCAATGAGGGGCTGTTGTAAAACACGTTATTGATCTGGCTTAACGCCGGTAAAAATCCAATACCTAAAGTGCCTGTCCCCGCAACCCTTATAAAATTTCTTCTGCTTGTATTCATGGCGATGTTTATAGGTGGTTATACAATTTATAAATGTAATGAATTATTATTCGCTGTACCGAAAGAAACTTATACTTCACAATGGGTAAACCGATGAAATTTGTTTTGTTCAATAAAAAATAAAACAAGTTAAGGCTAAATTTAAAACACAATTAAAGATCCCCAAAGGTATTAAGTACAAGAGGGCGATGCAACGATGACGCACATTGCTTCCCTGCCTGGACAAAAAACTGTATTCACGTTTTTATCCGATGTGCATTATAAAAGTGCAATCCCATATTTTCGAAAGGTGTTACCAACTTTTAATAGTTTGTTATTTATTATAGCGTACAATATTTTTTTTGTCCAGGCAGAAGTATTTCATGGGATTCCCGAAAAAATCGGGATTTCGCAATACAGTTTTTTGTCCAAACTATATTTCATTTCTCAACATAGTTGCGTCGCACTCTTGTACCGCATATCATTGTGGAACTTTAATTGCGTTGTAATGTCCCCGGGCAGTATAATCCGATAGCCATCGGATTTGAAATGCACCTGCTAATAAATGTGCTTTCAGGATTTTCAATACTGATGAAAACCTTGTGAAATAAATTCCAGCACATCCGGTAAAGCTTTGCGCCAATAGGACCAGTTATGCCCGCCAT
>JANOTW010000344.1:0-12409 GCA_031416575.1 Ferruginibacter sp. | reverse complement strand
TTTTTATCCCTTGTGCCCAGTAAACTACAAACTCAAATTTATAACTAAGGCCAATTCCAACAATCCCCCGCACCAATTCACCCTTAATCTCCAAATACAAACGCAAGAAAACTTTTAAATTCTTGCAAAATATTGTACCCCGAAGCCAAACAAGTTTTAATCCCAATTAAAAATAACCGCCAACGGTATTTGCATTTGTCATAATTAGATATTATGTTAGTACCCTTATTCATTCCTGCGAATTACCAACCGCTGCTTCCCACATTTTTTTTTGACTGTTATTGAATGTATTTATCATTGATGCCACCTTGCTGATAAGTATTATATAAATCAAACATGAATTTTAATCAGCATCAATTAGCGTATTTTATCCTTATGGCTTTTATTAAACTATCGATTGGGTAATTATAAAACCGGGCAGCCGAAAACGGGATTTTAGAGTAGGCGAAAAAATCTAATAATTATGAGTGGCTTTCCAATAATAGATTTGGTAGTGGGAATGATATTTATTTTTTTCCTGCTTAGTATTATTTGCAGTTCCGCCGTAGAGTTGTGGTTATCCATGCTTAGCACCCGGGCTAAATTGCTGAAACAATGGTTATTACATATTTTTGATTCACCGGCCCTGGATTCTCATGGCCAGCCCATACCGCTCCTTGATTCAAAAGGGGTGCAAATAATTGATAAAAATGGGAACCCTGCATTCACTAAAATAGGGCAGTCTATCATGGATCATTGCATGGTTACCGCTTTATCAAAACCGGGAAAATCCACTACCTATATTGATGCCCGGAATTTCGTTTCCGCATTACTTGATAGGATTACCATCTCCCCGGCCGCACCAGGCACCAATGTGGTACAACTTCCCCCAACAAAGCTTGCTGATTATATTGCTGCTATTCAAAAATCCGATTTAATTTCCGGTGAATTAAAAAGAACAATTTTATCCTTTGCCAATCAGGCGGAGCAGGCGGCGGCAGTAATAAATACAATACCTGCCGCGGCCAATATCACCAATAACATTACAACAACTATTAAAAGCGAGCTGGATCATTTTAATGAACGCCTTGAAAAGTGGTATGATTCAAATGCGGATCGGCTAACGGGGACATTGAAACGCAAAAAGGTAATGCCCACCACATTTATTCTGGCAACCATTATAACAATATCCTTAAATACAGATAGCATTGAAATAAGCAAATACCTCTACAATAATAAAGAAGCAAGCAAAGAACTTGCAGCAACTGCGATGAATACTTACAAAAATTATGAAGAAAGAATAACTACGATGCAGAAAACAGATTCTATTCCCAGGCCTGCAGATACGGCTGCCATTAACCGATTGAATAAAAGCACCATGCAGTTAAAACAGGATATTGATAGTATTCATGCTTTAGATATACCGATAGGATGGAAGGGAACAAATGTGAAGGATCTTAAAACTTTTTGGGATTATATTAATTTCAGGCATATCGTAGGTTGGCTGGCTACTATCCTTGCAATTTGCATGGGAGCGCCATTTTGGTTTGATCTTTTGAATAAGATCGCCAATCTGCGGGGGACCGGGCCTAAGCCTTCATCAAGTAGTAATGCTGGTACTAAAAGTTAATGAAAGGGATTACTGCTGAATACCCTTATAAAATAGTAAGCTCCGGGCAGCCGAAAACGGAAGAAAGAGTAGGTGCAAAAAATTAAACTATGGCAGTAAAGCATGTTGACCTTGATGATTGCTATATTCCAAAAACAGATGACCGGGATATTACGGTAGATGTTGCAATTGGCGACGGGCAGGCAGGTTCTTATTCTGTATTTTTAGGAAAGAACCTTGTAAAAGCGAATGCTGCGGCCAACATTGGCAAAAAGGCTGATGTGGCAGGTAAAAAAACCACCATATCAGTAACCATTGTGGATGAATTAAAGGAAACGAACTGGACGAGTATGACAGTTTTTTTTTCAGAAGATGGTGAAAAAACCCAGTTTGGCCCTTACAAAATACGGGCGGAAAATCACCTTGATACCATCATCTATACCTTAAAAATTATTCATCAATGATACGCCAAATCTTAGGAGCTGCACTTACTTGTTTTTTTGCGTTTCAAAGTGTGGATGCACAGGTGGCCCCCAAATTAACGATTCCAGCCAGCCCCGCTTTTAGCATTTTAAATTACGAACCTGCCGCGGTAATGCGCCCCACAAATGCCAAAGAACTGGCTGCCGATGTACTCAACTCTTTTGACAAGGATGGCAAGCTATTGTTGAACCTTGGGCTTGAAGTAACACCTTACTGGTTGAAAAGCCATCCTAAATTAGACCGGAACACCTACCTAAATCCCAATCCCGGCCAGGCCTTTTTGCAAAGCTTTAGTTTGTCTGCCGCTACCGTTAAAGATTCCGTTTCCGGAAATAATAAGTTGGGGGCAGGGTTTCGCTTTAAGCTTTTTAATGGGCATCCCATAGAGGAGTTGGCATCAGCAAGTGCAGAACAATTAGCACAAAATACAATCCTGGATGCTATCAATGCCGTAAGGGCCACACTTGATGGTAGCGACACAAAGACAACCGCAATAGCGGCTATCGTAAAAAATTTGAATGAAAACTTTATCAATGATGAATTGGTGGCAATTGTAAAAAAGCAGGCGGAAACACTGGCAACTAATTACGGGGACTCCGCTGCCGACATCAATCGTTTTCTTGTGCAGTTAATCAGTGACCGTGCTGCCGCCGGTATTGAACTGAGTAAAAGGGTTTCAGGCCTGCTTTATGAGCGCAGGGGTTTTATCCTTGAATTTGCCGGGGCCACGGGTTTAAATACATCCGTCAATAACCTTGAACGAATAGGTTTTTGGGGAAATGCTTCTTATTATATTTCACCGGATGATCTTTTTACACTTACGGTAAGATACATGAACCAGAATAATGATACCGCTTTAAGCAATTTTGACGCAGGCCTTGGTTTTTTGAAAAAAAACGGCAACTATAATATTTCCGTTGAAGCCATGTTCAGGTGGTATAGGGCCGGGATACCTGACAGGAATTCCAATAACCAACCTATTACCCGGTTGGATAAAGATTTTACTTATCGCCTTGCCGTACAAAGTTCTTATATGATCAGTAAGGACGTGAGTATTAACCTAAGCCTTGGAAAAAATTTCGATTCACCCTTCATTTCTGGTTCAGGTTTTTTTTCAATAATAGGATTGAATTTCAGCATTTTTAGTAAAGAGCCGGCAAAATTATAATAGATAAATAAAACGCTGCGGCACAAAGTATAAAAATGTGATTTTAAGTTTTTCAGCAACAACGCCGGGCATTTTATGCCATATTTTTTTGTCCGGGCTAAGAAGCTATGTGGGGCATCCTTGCATCGCCCTCTTGTACTGAATACCATTGGGCAGCTTTAATTGCGTTGTAAATTAACGATACATCTTTTGTACAAGGCATTAAAAAGGCTTTTTTTAAACTTAGTTTATGAACAATAATTAGTGCGAATTTTTTACAATATTTAAAGTATTATCAATTAAAATATAAAAAGCAAAACAATGGAACTAAAACTAAGTAAAGACGCAATCAACAAAGCCATCATGGCTTTCGAAGTAAGCTGGTCACCCGCTTCAGGCTTCGACGTATATAACAGAAAATACAGAAAACCCATCGTACCCGATCCTGTAAACTCCAGTAGCGGTGTTACCATTGGCATTGGTTATGATTGCGGGCAGTACAGCGCAAATAAAATAAGGCTCGACTGGCAATCCGTTTTGCCATTGCACATGGTTAATGCGCTGGTAAAGGTTGTAGGCCTAAAAAAACAACAGGCGGTAAACAGTTTGCCCCTGGTAAAAGAGGTAGATGTGCCAATAGAAGCAGCCTTGCAGGTATTTTACAACACCACCATTTTTGAATTTGCAAAGCAGGCATCTAAAATATATCCCGGCTTGGGCAATCTGCATCCGGTAGAGCAATCTGTTATAACCGGCCTGGTATATAACCGGGGCTCCAGCCTTGATGGGGACAGGCGAAAGGAAATGAAACAATTGATAGTAGCTATAAAAAATGATGATGATAAAGCGATGGCCGATCAACTTAAATCAATGTGCAGGTTGTGGCCGGATACATTAGGATTAAGGAAAAGAAGGCTGGCAGAAGCGGCATTGATAGAGCTGGCCGATACACCCATTGCTGAAAGCGATATTTTAAAATTAATCGTATAGGCTCATTTGTATCCCGTGCATCCTGTTTTATACTGCGCAAGGGATAAATTAGTGATATTTATTTTGCACGATAACCAAATAAAATATGCTCCCGAATTAATTTAATCCCGATGCATCGGGAGCCCAATGGTATTAAGTACAAGAGGGCGATGCAAGGGTGATGCTCATTGCTTCATAGCCCGGACAAAAATTTTTTCTCACGTTTTTATCCCTTGTGCAGTATAAATTATCCGGGTAGGTTTTATTCATAACAAAAGCAATCATATCATGCAACTCAAACTGATACGCTCTTTATTTACAACTGGTTCCACATTCGGCAAATTGTCAATGAATGGACAATTTTATGCCTATACCTGCGAAGACACCGTAAGGCACATGAATGGTGATTGCAGCAAAAAAGTGCAAAACCAAACAGCCATTGATGAAGGCACTTACGAAGTGGTGTTAAGCTTCAGCAACCATTTTCAAAAATACCTGCCCCTGCTTTTAAATGTAAAATGTTTTGAAGGCATCCGCATTCACGGCGGCAATACTTCAAAAGACAGCCAGGGCTGCATTTTAATAGGTGCGGAAGGCGATATGAAAACCAAAATCTGGAACTGCGCCAGCAAAATAACCAGCCTGGTAGCAGCACTAAAAGCTGTGGAAAAATCAGAAAAAATTTGGATTGAGATTGTAGAAAAATGAGACGGGCTTTGAAGCTTGTTCCGCTTTTGCGGGAAGATTGCGAAAATAAATTACCCGCATTATATCACCTGAATGAATTAAATTGAACTTACACCTAAATAAAATTTTATGAAACGAATAATTCTTTGTTGTGATGGGACCTGGAATAAACCCGGCAGTAAAGACCGTGGTATGATTGTTAAAACAAATGTTCAAAAAACATACGAGGCGATTAATACAGCTACAAGTACCGTTAAACAGGTAAAATTTTATGGGCAGGGTGTAGGAACGTCTTTCTCGGTTAAGGACCAATTTTTAGGTGGGGGTACGGGCATGGGTATTGACAGGAATATTCAGGATGCCTATAAGTTTATAATGTGGAGTTACGAACCGGGCGATCAATTGTATTTGTTCGGCTTTAGCAGGGGCGCATATACGGTAAGAAGCCTGGCCGGCCTTATTAGAAACTGTGGCATTATGAAGCCCGAGTATTTACATCTCGTTGATGAGGCGTATCATTTATACCGTGACCGGTCTGCACTAACGCATCCCGACAGTGATCTTATGAAGGCTTTTAAAAGGTCTTATGGTATTGATGAGCTGGAAACCAAAATAAAAATGATGGGTGTTTGGGATACAGTAGGCGCTTTGGGTATTCCGCTTAGGTGGTTTAGCTGGTTAAATAAAAAATACGAGTTTCATGATGTTAAACTTGGCAGCCAGATAAAGTACGCTTACCATGCTCTGGCGGTGGATGAACGAAGAAAGTTATTCGAGCCTGCTTTATGGGAAGTAAGTGAAAAGGCAATCAAAGCAGCCGACCCCCAGGTATGTGAGCAGGTATGGTTTCCGGGCACCCATAGCAACGTGGGCGGTGGTTATTGTGATAGCGGGTTAAGTGACACTACATTAAAATGGATGATTGACAAAGCAGTTGACACCGGGCTTGAGTTTGATAAAAGCGCCATTGAAAAAATAAAAGCGGATAGTTCCGGTGAATTGCGAAATACCGCCTCGGGGATTTATGCTATTACCCAAAAAAAGCTGCGGGATATCAATAATGGAATTGCCCTAAGAACTGATCCGGATACAGGTAAAAAATCAACCGTAAAAGTAATACGGAATGAAAGTATTCACTATACTTGTTTTGAACGCCGGCACAAAAAGCAGGCAAATTACCAACCCCAAAATATATCTAAAGCACAATCATTAAATACACCTTTTGATCCATTAAAGGAAAAGTGGGAAGCGGGATGGCTTGATTATATTAAAGGGGTTTAAGCGAATGGTTTTTAATAATCTTACCCTAATCAGTTTGGTAATCCCACCATTGATTTCCTTCTGCTGCCGTGGTCGGTGTCCTCACCGAACACAGCTACGAAAGGGTAGCAGCAATTTGGAATGCATCCTTACTGCCGTGGTCGGTACCCTCTTGTCGCTGGCTGGTGGAGACACCAGCCAGGGCATACAGCCCGCCGTGGCGGATGTCTTCACCGAACACAGCAACGAAAGGGAAGCGGCAATCTGGAATGCAACCTTACCAATTCAATAATCTTCCTACCTTGTAAAATATAAACAAAGCCCAATGATCCCCATCAGCGACGATAATTCAGACAGGACAAGGACACCTTATGTAAATTATATATTTATTGCTGTCAACATCCTGGTATTTATTGTTTACCAAAAGCTTGGCACAGATATAGACTTCACTTTTAGTTACGCTACCGTGCCCGCCGAAATTTTGAGCGGCCACGATATAGTTACTCCGCCTACAATTGCGCATGATCCTATAAGCGGGCAACAGGTGGAAATACCGGGTTTAGGCATAACCCCCATGCCGGTTTGGCTAACGCTGATAACATCCATGTTTATGCATGGGGGCTTCGCCCACCTCGGCGGCAATATGCTTTATCTGTGGGTATTTGGTGATAACCTGGAAGACAGGCTTGGGCATGTACGCTACTTTTTATTTTACTTCAGTTGCGGAATTATCGCCTCATTAACGCATGTGTTTACAGATTATATTTTTGGTGAAAATCATTTAATTCCAAGCCTTGGCGCATCTGGCGCCATATCAGGTGTAATGGGCGGTTACCTGTTACTTTTTCCCGGAAAAAGAGTTACTGTATTTATCGTATTTTTATTTCTACGTGTACCTGCATTTATTGTGTTGGGTTCCTGGATATTGTTGCAGGTTGCCAATGGCACCGGATATTTGGGTGGAAGCGAAGCCAGTGGAATTGCCTATGCTGCACATATCGGCGGTTTTATAGCGGGATTGTTTTTAATAAAGAAATTTCATGCCAGGGATTATGTAAAACCCAATAGATGAGGGTTACACGGGATTGATAGCATACCCCGCTGGTGCAATGTCATTAAGTTAAGAAAGATATTAGCCCGCCGGAGTTATAAAGCCACTATATTCAGTTCAAAGCTCCTGGCCTTTAGCAGTTTAAAGTGTATAAGTTTTATCTTTTTTTGTCCGGGCTAAGAAGCTATGTGGTGCATCGTTGCATCGCTTGCCGACTTTCGGCATCCCGATGTTACACTTGAATCGGGACGTGTACCGCATGCCATTGGGGAACTTTACCCACGTTATTTGTAGAAAAACAACAGTGGGCTTACATTGACAACACTGTGAATTCCTGAAATTTAATATCACAGCCATCAATGCTTATTCCTATTAGTTAAATGGTCAATCATAAAATATTGAACATTCGCTATTGACAATTTACGTTTACCATAACGCCCGGTTATATGGGTGCATCCCAAATTGTCGCTGGCTGGTGGAGACACCAGCCAGGGAAGACCGCCGTGGTCGGTGTCCTCACCGAACACAGCTACGAAAGGGAAGCGACAATTTGGGATGCACCCGGTTATATTCCTTGTGGCGGGCTTCAAAAAAATTGACTAAATTGAAATCCATTTCAACTTCATTTTATGAAAACATTCATCAGTGTATTATTATTTGGCTTCTTTGTACTACCGGTAATGGCACAAAGCAATACGGTAAAAACAGACAAAGCGGATACCAATAAAAAAATACAGGTTGTTGAAGCAGCTTGTGGCCAATGCAAACTGGGCTTACCTGGCAAGGGTTGTGACCTTGCTGTGCGTATTGATGGCAAGTCTTATTTTGTAGATGGTACAGATATTGATTCACATGGCGATGCCCATGCAAAGGAAGGCTTTTGCGACGCCATCAGGAAGGCTGAAGTACAAGGAAAAATTATAGACAATCGTTTTAAAGCTACTTATTTCAAACTGCTTCCTATTTCACAAAAACAATAAAAGATAAAATAGTAGTACTTTCTGAAATTTATGAAACAGATAAAAATATAAACATAAGCGCTACACCCATTTTTATAAATTCCCGGCATATATTTATGTTTGCTCCACAACCATTTTTAAACTTAACCTAAAACTTTCTTTTATGAAATCGCGTCGTGACTTTTTACAAAAAATTGCCGCCTCTGTTGTTGCTTTACATTTACCCCGATTTGGTTCGGCAGGCATCGAAGAATTTTATAATTCATCTTACCAGGGCCCTGTTCTTCGGGTGGCAATAATGGGGCTTGGCAGCTACGGAACACGGGTAGCTGAGGCCATGAGAACCAGTAAGATGGCCAAATTAACAGGGATTATAAGTGGTACGCCCGCTAAAATAACAGACTGGCAGGGCAAGTACGATATTCCGGAAAAGAACTGTTACAACTACGAAAATTTCGACCGCATTAAAGACAATCCGGAGATTGATGCGGTTTACATAATTACACCGAATGGCCTTCATCACGATCAGGCTATACGGGTGGCCAAAGCCGGGAAGCATGTTATTTGCGAAAAACCAATGGGCTTAAATGCCAAAGAAGGCCAGGAAATGATTGAGGCCTGCAAGAAAGCGAATGTGAAGCTGCTGGTAGGGTACAGGATGCACTTTGAGCCGAAGACACTGGAAATTATCCGGATGAGAAAAGAAGGCGAGTTGGGAAAGGTTCTATTTTTTCAGGGATTATGCGGCTTTAAAATTGGCGACCCTACTCAATGGAGATTGAACAGGAAATTGGCGGGTGGCGGTTCAATGATGGATATAGGTATTTATGCAATCAATGGCTCACGTTACATGATAGGCGAAGAGCCAATTTGGGTAACTGCCCAGGAAACGAAAACTGACCCGGAAAAATTCAAGGAAGGCGTTGACGAAACCATTCAATTTCAATTGGGCTTTCCGGGCGGGGCGGTAGCCTCCTGTTTATCTACCTATAGTATGAATAACCTGGACCGCTTTTTTTTAAATGGCGAAAAAGGGTATGCCGAGTTAGAGCCATCAACTGGTTATGGCCCCATCAAAGGCCGAACTAATAAAGGTGAATTAAATCACCCGCATATAACTCACCAAACAGTACAAATGGATGAAATGGCGGGTATCATTTTGCAGGGCAAGCAACCTATCGTTCCCGTTGACGGCGAAGAAGCATTGAAGGATTTAAAAATTATTGACGCAATCTATCTGGCGGTTAAAACGGGTAAAAAAGTAAATTTGAAATTGTAAAATAAATGCCGGCGCCTGGCTATTGTCCTTTTTTCACCAAACGTTTTTTCAGGGGTAATCAATTAAGGATTACTGATGTTTCTCAACAAATAATGTGGGTAAAGTTCCCCAATGGTATATAGTACAAGAGGGCGATGCAACGATGTTGAGAAATGAAATATAGTTTGGACA
The DNA here is from genome assembly GCA_031416575.1 of Ferruginibacter sp. Taxonomy (GTDB): domain Bacteria; phylum Bacteroidota; class Bacteroidia; order Chitinophagales; family Chitinophagaceae; genus Ferruginibacter. The sequence continues at coordinate 2,815 of JANOTW010000344.1, read as the reverse complement.
AAAAACTGTATTGCGAAATCCCGATTTTTCGGGAATGCCATGAAATACTTCTGCCTGGACAACAAAAGATTGGTTGTATAGAAGTGGCCTGATTACGCAGACAGACAGCGGTGCAACGATGCTTATTCAGGGTGCTAATGCCTGAACAAAAAGATAAAAAGCATGCACTTTAATCTGCGGGGGGTAAGTATTTCTGAAAATAAAAAATGGCTCTTTTAAAAGAGCCATTTTAATACAAAAGGGGTTACAAAAATTATTTTACCTTGATAACGGGGCGAAGCTTATAATCACCATTGCCTTCTTTGCGTACCGATAAAGCAGCGTCAAAATCAATCACTAATGTTTCAAGCGTTGCGTTGAGCTTCTTACTCACTTTAATTTTTAAGCCGGATTCGGAGCCGCTTGGAACCACTAATGGATATACAACGCCGTTCTCTTTAACTGTATTATTCGGCCCCAGTATGAACCTTATCTGTTTTACGGTATTTGCTGGAAGCAACCCGGTTGCTAAAACAGTATCAACCCCTTGTAAAGCCAAAAGGTTATAAATGCGGGCATTGGTGGTTAATGTAACCCATTCTTTGTCGGTAGTATCGTCGGCAAATTTTACCCTTACTTCCCTGATATCTACGTTTACTTCCTGGAAAGCCACCGGGTTATCGGTTAGCCGCACCTGTAAAGTGGAGTTTTTGTTATCCTTGCTACAGGAGAATATCCCGGCTGTGGCGGCCATCAGGGCAACAAGAATTAATAAATGATTCTTTTTCATGGTTATTGAGGTTTTTGTTTCCATTTGTTGTTTAAATATCGTGCCAAATAAAATTGATTATGGGCAATTAACGGTATTGAAGAGGGTAAAATCATAAAATTCAGCCAAAAATGAGGAATGAGGAATGAAGAACCCGAAAGCTCCAACCCAAAACCCCCTAAACCCTTACATATATTTTACGTTTATCTAAAAAATACCCCACCAGCCAGCATCCCATCATAAAGCTAACGGCAAATAATAAGGAGCCGAAGTAAGCGCCCGCATGGCTGAAAACATTTAAATAGATCCATTTATATACGGAAGTTTTGGGACCTGTTTTGAAAAAAGACAGAAGGATAGCAGCCAGTTCAGATAAAAGGTAGATGAATAATGGGTTACGTCCAAACACTTCAAAAAAATAAGTCCAGTGGGTTTTATTCAGGAATTGGGTAATATATATAATTACAGCCAATATCACGCAATCAAGCCCCACAGTGTATAATACAAAGGAACTGGTCCATAATTTTTTGTTTACCGGAAAGCTAAGGTCCCAGCAATAGCCGAGGAATATTAACGCCACACCCGATAACAATAAAACGCTTAAACCTTCGTAGGTGTTTCCTTTTCGTTGAATGTAGGTTCCTGCAAAATAACCAGCCACTACATTACCGATAGCCGGTAAGGTACTCAACAACCCTTCGGGTTCAAAAGCAACGCCTTCGCCATGGTACAGGTGTTTATCTGCCAATAACCAGCGATCAACACGCAACACGGCATTTCCATCTAAACTCAATGGTGCGATTGGGTCGCCCATTACATATAACAATAACCAGTAAAGGAATAAAAAAATCACACTAATTACGAGCGCTGTCTTTGGTTTCAGGTAATAGATCATCAGGGAAGCAAAGCAATAACAAAGCGCAATTCTTTGTAATACACCAAACACCCTTGTTTCGCCAAAAGGAAAACCCACCAGTTGATTATTGACATCCCATTTCACAAATGGAAACCAATACATCAGGTATCCCAGCAAAAAAATAATAAAAGTTCTTTTAAAGATCTTCCACAAAACTTCGCTTTGTTGCAGGTTGTTCCATTTGGGCATCACAAAGCTCATGGCGTTTCCCACAGCAAATAAAAAAGAGGGAAATACCAGGTCGGTAGGTGTAAACCCGTTCCAGTGCGCATGTAGTAATGGAGCGAAAGTAGTAGCGCCGTTGCCGGGTGTATTTACAATGATCATGAGACAGATCGTCATGCCGCGGAATACATCCAATGCTAAAAATCGTTTTGGGGTTATGGTCATATTAGTGGGTTGAAGTAATCCAAATTAGATAAATTTTTTAATAGGATGATGAAGTTAAAGCTCAAATCTTTATTGGGGGTTGTTTTAACCCTGTTTACCATGCTCAAAAGAGGGGTAACAAAAAAAACGGCCTGCCTGATGAACACAATTTATTATCGCACCTTACATCGGTCAGTTCGTTGCACATTTGACCTCACCACCTTACCTCCTCTCCAAAAGAGAGGCGGCGGTGGTGAATACCTTTAATAGGATTAGGTGTATTATTCGCAAAGGTGCTACCAGTATCATTTTGATCTAAGAATTTTGGTTCAGGTTAAAATCAGTAATTGCATAAGCCGCATCTTTTGGTTCGGTACTGGCTTGCCGGTATTCAAAAAATGCGAAGCTTATTTTTTGAAAGAAGCAAAAGCAGCGGCGTTGCAAGAGTTACGTCCCGATTTCCATCGGGAGGGAGGCAAAAGCAACGAATTTAAAAGAGAAAGTAAATACCACAGGATCTTTGCGCATAATGTACCTAATCCTAACCTTTAATAAACTAATTAATGGCATCTCTAAAAACCTTCCTTATCCTCTCCTTTGGAGAGGAATTAAAGGTGAGGTTAAAACAAAAACACAGGTTTTAGGGATGCCCTTAACTTCCAAATCAACTTTAGTTCTTTAATCAACATATCCGAAGTCAATTATCAGCATTTTCCATAATAAAGGGTTAGGGTATCTGGCATCGCAAACTATTATCTATTCAGCATACAATCAATTGCTGA
>JANOTW010000343.1:0-2957 GCA_031416575.1 Ferruginibacter sp. | reverse complement strand
GATACCATGCGTAAAAATGGCTACAATATAATGGATGCAATTGCCTTGGCAATTAAGGGAAAACCCATCATCCCGTTTGTACCTGCATATAGTCCATAAGAAAATGGAAGTTATACACATTTTTTTTAGGCTGAATAGTTATGAAAACAGAAGCTATCATTTACGTTTGTTTAGCAATCCTATTTCAGCCTTTGATTAAAATTGCTTTGGGTAGAGAAATCTGGAATGTGGTAGATGTGATTGTGGGAGTTGGCTTAATTGCTTCGATATTTATTAAACCGAAACATCTATAAAAAACTAAAGCTGGTTTCATCACCAACACGAGTTTGGGAGAGGAGGAACCAGCATCACGAAGCAAATATAGCCTTTAATTCGGTTTAGTGCAAATTTCTTCGCAAATTTGCAGCACTTTATGACCGAACAACAGCTAAAATATTACTTATCAAGCCCACGTTTCAACGTATATCTTGCCAAAACAAATAATGATTTTGACAAAGCTTATCGGCTTTACAAAGTGAACATTGAGCTTTCAGAAGCCTTTTACCCTATTTTGTCTGTACTTGAAGTAAGTTTAAGAAACTCCGTAAATGAAACTTTGAAACTGCATTTTAATGACCCATACTGGTTTAAAAATAGTTTGCCTGTCGAGTTCTTGCCGTTTGTTTCGGAGGCGACACAAAAACTCACTGCACAACGTAAAAGCATCACAGCAGACAGAATAATTGCGGAACTAAATTTTGGTTTTTGGAACAGGTTATTTAACCGACACTACACAGGATTACTTTGGAAGCCTTTGAGATTAATTTTTCAAAATACACCTAAACATCTTCGTCAAAGAGATACAATCGCAGATGCATTATATCGCATCAGGACATTACGCAACAGGATTTATCATTACGAACCAATCTTTGGTAATCTGCAAGACATAGAAAACCAGTACAACGAAATGCTAACATTTCTTACATGGTTTGACAATGATTTACCTAAACTGCTTACCGACATTGACCGCTTTAATGACATCTTGAAAAAGGCAAAAGCAATATAGCCCACGCCAAAGCAAGCACATTTGCAAGGCACACACAAACCCGGACACAAAGCCAACCTTGCAAAAGAGCTTGCTTTCCATCGCACCGGGACACACTCCGCAATTCATAGGCAGACACAGAACGACAGACAAGAAGCACGACCGCACAACATTAAGAACAATAGCCGAAAGCCCCCAGCAAAAGCCCCCCATTAAAAAACTGTTAATGGGGGGCTTTTGGTTATTGTTTGTTGACCGACGCCTTGCAGAGTGCCACTGCTCCTTTACTGTAGGCAATTAGTAGCTAATGGTATTGCTGTAAAGAAGACGGAAGAACACTTCTTTATGTTGGGATTAGCAGGGCAAAAGTTGTTTTAGTGGTATTACATAATTGGAAGCCATCAATGTTTATTTCAACTATTCAACAATGAGAAAGGCAGCAAATGAAAAAAAGTACTCTCTCGAAATTCATACAAGTACGTCTAAATCTTTAGTTTATATTTGTCCATCATGAAAATATCCAAAGGCAAATACAACGACCTTTTAAAAGAAATCAGGCAACTGGTAGAGCAGGCAAGGCATAATGTTATCAGAAATATCAATACCGAACTGCTGCTCACCTACTGGAATGTAGGCAAACTGATTGTTGACAAAGAACATTCCGAACAATACGATGAAACTTCGGTAAGGAATATGCTACTTGACATTTCAAAAGAACTAACAAGGGATTTAGGAAAAGGGTTTAGCCGCAGCCAGCTTACTTATATGCGTTTATTCTTTTTGCGGTTTCAGATTTACCAGACGTCTGGCAAATCTGGTGTGACACTGTCACACCAAAAAAGCAAGAAGCCTGCAAAAACAATTGGACTGACAGTGTCAGACCAATTAAGCTGGTCGCATTACTATGAATTGTTGAAATGTACTGATGAAATGGAAATCAGCTTTTATCAACAAACCGCAATACATGAAGGCTGGTCGGTAAGAGAACTTCGCCGCCAGATGGACACTGCTTTATTTGAACGCATTGCTTTAAGCAAAAACACAAAGAGTGTAATGAAGCTGGCCGCCAAAGGACAGATTATTGAAACCGATACAGATATTGCCAAAGACCCTTATGTGCTGGAATTCCTGAACATTCCCGAACATTACAGCTATTCAGAAAAACATCTGGAACAGAAAATCATTGACAATCTCCAAAAGTTCATTCTTGAATTAGGTAAAGGCTTTGCCTTTATTGCCAGACAATTCCGCATAACACTTAACAACAAACATTACCGGGTTGACCTTGTCTTTTATCACCGGATTTTAAAATGCTTTGTATTGATTGACCTTAAAATAAAATCCGTAGAGCATAGCGACATCGGACAAATGAATCTTTACTTGAATTATTTTGAGACCGAACAAAATGTAGAGGGAGACAATCAACCTATTGGCATCATACTTTCAAAACATAAAGACGATGTAATTGTAGAGTATGCAATCAGGGGAATAACGAATAAAATATTTGTTTCAAAGTATCAGCTTTATTTACCGGACAAAAAATTATTGAAAAGAAAAGTAAAGGAGTTATTAGATAAGAAATAATCAGCACACAGGCGGACACATTTATCAGACTGAAATCACTTTACAAATTCGTACATACTTTTAGTTGGGGGCGACGAAGGCTATGCAGGTAACATTGGGTTTTCTGCTATGCTGGCTGACGAATAAATCCTCATCTTTATATCGCTATCAGCCCATATCCGGCTGACCGAATAAATCCCAGCAACATTGCATAACTTCATCATCAGTTTTTCAATCGGCTTCAGTTGTCGGCTGACGTAACACAGAATACCAGCACAGCAGAAAGCCCTGAACATTGGCGACAGTACTCATATTTGGCAGACACAGCAGAGGCCACAAACTAATTGCAACAATTTCTTTATTAACGTAC
>JANOTW010000342.1:0-3321 GCA_031416575.1 Ferruginibacter sp. | reverse complement strand
AATGGCGGTTAACATGATGGTTTTATGCAACTGGTATTTTTTTTGTTTTACGGCAATCAATCCCGCAATCAATAAAATGGCTACCATTGAATTGATCATTGCATTGGCTGTTGCAAAAATGTGTGGATTAAATCCCAGGTGGAGGTTTAATTTGAATTTTGATAAAAAAGCAACCGCGGCAAACACAACAATTGATACGATCCATATCAATTGTTTTGCTTTCGGGTCATTTTTAACAAGCGATGGAGATAGCATAATTTTAATGGCTGATGGCTGATTTTTAGATGTCTGATTTCTTTTATGTGGTATCAGTTTTCTGAACACGTAATAACTAATATTGATTAAGCGGTTTTAATATTTTGCAGGTAAACCTGACTTCAGGTTATACCTGTTACGCAATTAAAGATCCCCAATGGTATGACGTACAAGTCCCGATTCAAGTGTAACATCGGGATGCCGAAAGTCGGCATGACACAACAATGCTCCTCATTGCTTCCGGGCCCGGACAATAAAACCTGCGTATTGATTTTTAACTACGCCCAAACAACTCCTCCAGAAATTCTTTAAAGCTCCGCTTCTTTTTTTTCTCTAACATTAGCAGTGGTATATCACCCACCAGTTTGGCCTGCTTTAATGTATCAAAACCATTGTACCATCCCCTAACTACCCTGTCCCTGTCGAGCAGAAAAAAATTGTATGTGTGTATAAAAGCCGTATCTACATTTGTATCCGCAATATTTGCTTTTAATTCATTCAATGCGAAATCATAAATATCGCTTTTATTGCCGGTAACAAACCACCAGTTATCATGGTTATTGGTATAACGGTCGGCGAATTTTCTTAACTGCGGTACCGAGTCATGCTCCGGGTCGATACTGATGGAGATAAATTGAACGATGCTGTCATTGTTGTTTACGAAGGAATTTTGTAGCCTTTTCATGCTTTTTGCCATATCCGGGCAAATAGACGGGCATCTTGAAAAGAAGAAATCAACCACCAATATTTTCCCTTTCAACGAATCCAGCGTAACGGTTTTTCCTAACTGGTTGATAAAGGCCATATTCTTTACAGTATGCCAAATGGTATCCGTTATGGTCTTGCCATTTTTTTCTATCACGGCTACACTATCATAAAAATAGCGCTTTGGCATGTGTACCGCCTGGTCACTATAATATTTTACCATATAGTAACCGGTTAATGGTAATACAATCGCCAACATTAATCCCAATATCGCTTTTTTGTTCATGCTATTTTTATTCAATTTTACCAAACAAAAAACCATCGTTCCTTTAGCCCGGACGATGGTTTTTTTATAAAACTTGATTAATGATACAACTAATCCTTCGCCCCATGCCCCTTTGCCGCCGGCGCTACTTTTTCAATAGGGGCCGGTGTTCCATTATACCGGTTTCGTAAAACTTTCCAACTGTTTCCATCCCATAAAAAGGCGGCGATGAACCAGATAAATAAACATAATGGAACTACGATCGTCATGATCATGTTTCTTATTTCATCCCCCAAATGCATAAAAACAGAAACAATATAATATGCCTTAGCCAGTGTTAAAATACAAACCATTCCCTTAAATGCCAGAATCAAAGCGGCATTAGGGTCCTCGCCTTTGTTTATATTATAAACAAATAAACCTATCGCCAACTCAAGAATAGTTAAGACAGATAAAACCCAAAAAGTTCTCCAAATCCTTTTTGTGCTGCCGCTGTGTTCGGCATGAAAAGTAATTTCCGGAGATGTAACGTGTGCTGACATAATTCGTGAATTTGTTGATCAGTTAATTTGTTGAAACGTATTGTTTATATTAGATAAAAGCATAAGAATACAAATACCCACACCAAATCTACAAAGTGCCAGTATAACCCTGCTTTTTCAATCATCTCGTAATGCCCGCGCTGGTCAAAATGCCCCAACTTTGTTTTTAAGTACATCACGACATTGATAATGACCCCTGAAAATACGTGGAACCCATGAAAGCCGGTAATCCCAAAAAAATAACCACCAAAGGCGATGGGGCCGGAATTGTTGGCATGCAATCCTGAAGATTCAATAAATTTTATTAATTCCGGACCAGACATTGCCGCTACATTATGCGCATCTCCTGAATGATGCAATGTAGCAGCGATAGAAGCCAATTGATTATGCGGTGTATTTTGTAACGCTGCCGCGATTGCTTCATGATGCAATGCTGTTCCCCATGGATTTGATTTTACGGTAGTGGGCAAAACAGAAAGCGTTCCGTCACTTAACATGGCCACATGCTCGCCGGTTAACAAATGCGTCCATTCCCAAGCCTGGCAACCCAAAAATGCCAACCCGCCGATAATTGTCCACAACATATATTTCTCAACCCCTTTCCTGTTCATATTGTGCCCTTCATGCACTGCCAATACCATGGTAACCGAACTGGCGATCAAAATAAAAGTCATCAAACTTACAAAGGCCAGTGGGAGATTGGCATCATGCCCCGTAAATGGGAAGGAATTAAAAACCTTGTTAGGATCGGCCCAATCATTTACACTAAAACGAATAGTGCCATAACTAATAAGAAAGGCGCCAAATGTAAAGGCATCACTCATTAAAAAATACCACATCATCACTTTTCCATAACTGGCGTTGAACGGGCTTCTGCCCCCACTCCACCATTTTGTTCCCTGCTGTACTGTTGCTGTTGACATTAATAAAACTTTATTTAAAAAAATGTTTGATCATTTGTATCCGTTAGTCAAAAAATATGAAGCAAATATAAGTGAATGAACACTTTTAACCCGGGTGTTACACCTATTACCGGATCATCAATAAAAAAACCAACAGATAAACCCATAATGCATCCACAAAATGCCAGTAGGTACTTATTACTTCCAAAGGCACGATATTGTAGTTTCTTACCTTGCCGCTAAACGCCTTTGAAAACAAAACTACCAGCGCCACTATTCCCCCAACCACATGCAGTGCGTGCAAACCGACGATTACATACAAAAACGAAAATGAGACATTCTTTGTAAGTGTTATTCCCTTTGTCCACAACTGGTTAAAACCGATTACCTGCATAATGACGAAGATTATACCCAGCAACAAAGTAGCTACCACTAAGCTCCTGTACTTAGCCATCTCTCTTTGCTTAAAGGCGATATTCGACATGTGCAAAGTAAGGCTACTAATAATAATGACCGCTGTTGAATACCAGAACATGGCTGGTAAATCAAATGTAACCCAGTTTGCCTGGTTACGCTTAACAATATAAGCGCTGGTAAACCCTGCAAACATCATTATAATACTTGCAATACCCACCCAAAGGGTAAACTTATG
>JANOTW010000341.1:0-4179 GCA_031416575.1 Ferruginibacter sp. | reverse complement strand
AGGTTATTAGTGTAACCTGCGCCTGAAAGTTAAATTATGACCAACGAAGCATTAAAAGAAAAAATTACCGAACTGTTACCCACAGCCTCTTTTGAAGAAGGTGCGCAATGGCTTACCATTAATGTAGAACCCAACAATTTTCGGTTGTTTGCAGAGCAGCTTCGGAAGAATGCTCCTTTATTCTTTGATTATCTTTTTTGTCTCACCTGTATTGATTGGAAGGCACATCTTACCATGGTGTATCATTTGGATTCCACGAAATTTCGCCACAACATTGTAATTAAATCAAAATTGGATGCAGCTAACCCTGCAATTGAAACGGTAAGTGATATTTGGAAAACCGCTAATTTTCATGAGCGGGAAGTATATGAAATGTTTGGTGTAAATTTTATCAATCATCCCGACCTGAGATTACTTATTTTACCCGATGGATGGGAAGGAAAGAAGCCAATGCTAAAAGATTTTGAAGACCCGGTTAATATGATAAGGTTGTAACCCCCGTCCCCTAAAAGGGGTGACGAGGAGGTGTAAATTGATACTTTTAATAGTATATTGAAAAGAATGATTTTATAACAAAACACAATAGTCCCCCTTTAGGGGATAGGGGTATGGTTGAAGAAATAGGTACAACACCGGACGGCGATATCATCATCAATGTGGGGCCACAGCATCCTGCCACTCACGGCGTGTTGCACCTGGTGATTACCATCAATGGGGAAACCATTAAAAAAGTGGAGCCACACCTGGGTTTTATTCACCGCTCTATTGAAAAAATGTGTGAGAGCCTGAGCTATCGTCAATTTATATACGTAACCAGCCGGATGGATTATCTTTCTTCCCACATCAATAATCATGCATGCGCACTTTGTGTAGAAAAGGGTTTGCAGGTGGAAATACCTTCACGGGCACAGGTGGTCCGTGTATTGATGGATGAGCTCACAAGAATCGCTTCGCATGAATTGTGGTGGGGGGCAATGGCAATGGACCTGGGCGCATTCACCCCTTTCTTCCACGCATTCAGGGAACGGGAAACCATCAATGATATCATGGAGGAAACCTGCGGTGCAAGGCTTACGATGAACTATATAGTCCCCGGGGGGGTAATGCAGGATGTTCATCCCAATTTTCAAAGAAGGGTAAAGGATTTTATCAGTTTATACAAATCGAAGGTTGATGAATACGATGAACTGGTTACCGGTAACATTATTTTCCAAAACAGGATGAAAGGAGTAGGTTATTTATCTGCCGAAGATGCAATCTCTTATGGCTGCACAGGGCCAACGGCAAGGGGTAGCGGCGTTTCCTGCGATATCCGCAAATTGTATCCTTACGAAATTTATGATCAACTGGAGTTTGATGAAATACTGGAAACAGGATGCGATTCTTTTGCAAGGTACATGGTTCGCATAAGAGAGATGAATCAATCCATCAGGATAATTGAACAATTGATTGATAATATTCCCGAAGGGGATTTCCAGGCCAAGACGAAAGCGGTATTGAAATTACCGAAAGGAGAATTTTATCAGCGGGTAGAAACAGCAAGAGGGGAATTTGGCGTTTACATTGTGAGTGAAGGTGGCACCACACCTTACCGGATTAAATTTCGTTCACCGGGATTTTCAAATCTTTCGGCGCTGGAGCATATGGCAAGGGGCAGTAAGCTGGGCGACCTGGTGGCAATGATGGGGACACTGGATTTGGTGATACCGGATATTGACAGGTAAACAGCCCCACCTATCCTCCCCGAAGGGGAGGGAAAAGTAGTAGATTGATGAGTAGATGTTGATGTGTTTTTGAATTTTGTTTGGCGCTTTTTTTAAAAATTTTATTGGCCAGACAGTTGAGCCCTGATTAAGCATCGTTGCGTCGCACTCGTGTACTGAAGTGCTTATGGCAGCTTTGTCAGTGTTTGGATGAAATAGTATTTAGCATAGTAAAGAGAAACTCTCAAAAAAATAATTTTGTATAAAAAAATTAAACAGATAACACTTCATAAATGAATAACCATTCAAATAATTCAGGGTCTTTCTTAATCCCCCCTTCGGGGGGTGGGGGGGCTTTCCCTTCGGAGGGGGGCTGGTACTCATGTTAAGCTTTTCAAACATATCAAAATTTATAGACACCTGGTTAAGGGGGATCTTTAACCCCACCTGGACAATGATAATTGAAATGGTGATTGCCGGGGTGTGTGTAATTAGTTTATTTGCTATACTCGGGCTTGTATTGGTACTGATGGAAAGAAAAGTTGCTGCATGGATACAGATTCGTCTGGGGCCTAATAGAGTAGGGCCAAAAGGAATGCTGCAATCACTGGCGGATACGGTGAAGCTATTGGTGAAAGAAGGAATGACACCCAATGGCGCTGATAAATTCTTATTTAATTTGGCGCCCTTCATAGCAATGATGGTAGCCATGCTGCTGATGGCGCCAATCGCTTTCGCAAAAGATTTTCAACTATGGGACCTGAATATCGGTGTGTTATATTTTTCCGCGGTTTCGTCCATCATGGTGATCAGTATTTTGATGGCGGGCTGGGCAAGCAATAATAAATATTCTTTGATGGGTGCCATGCGCAGCGGCGCACAAATAGTGAGTTATGAATTATCAGCGGGGTTATCTATTCTTGCCATTGTGGTTTTATCAGGCAGTTTAAACCTGAACGATATTATTCAATCGCAGGCGGATGGCTGGTGGATATTTAAAGGGCATATCCCGGTGCTCATTGCTTTTATCATTTTTATTATCGCGGTAACGGCGGAAACCAACCGGGCGCCATTCGATCTTGCCGAAGCCGAATCAGAACTAACGGCCGGCTTTCATACGGAATATTCAGGAATGAAATTCGCCCTGTTTTTTTTGGCGGAATATATCAATGTATTTATTGTATGTGCCATCGGCGCTACATTATTCCTGGGCGGTTGGATGCCTTTTCATATCGGCCACTGGCAATCGTTTAATCATGTAATGGATTATATTCCATCCAGTATCTGGTTCTTTGGAAAAACATTCTTCCTGATATTTTTGATCATGTGGTTCAGGTGGACATTTCCAAGGTTGCGCATTGATCAGTTGCTAAACCTGGAGTGGAGATATTTATTACCGATCAGTATGTTCAATATATTGTTGGTAACGTTGATGGCTGTATTGGGGTGGCATTTTTAACCCCACCCAGCCTCCCTGCCCCCCGAAGGGGGGTTCTAAGGCAGTAGCCTTTAAAATTGAAATAGTATTTTTTGGAGATAAGATTTGAAATAAATAAAATGGAACTCTTTTAATAATGAATAACTCTTCAAATAATTCAGGGTCTTCTTCAATCCCCCCTTCGGGGGGCGGGGGGGCTACTCCTTCGGGTAGGGTGGCGTCTCCGTCGGGTTGGTGGCTTGTTACCTATATAAAAGAAGTTTTTAGTGGCTTAAAGTCACTGGCTATTGGCCTTCGGCGTACACTTTATTATTTTACGCATCATAAGGAGATCATTACACAGCAATATCCTGATAACAGGGAAACATTGAATTTGCCTGAAAGGTTCAAAGGTGAAGTGGTGATGCCGCATGATGAAAATAATGAGCATGCCTGCACGGGCTGTACCGCCTGTGAACTGGCTTGTCCTAATGCTACTATTAAGATCATTACAAAATTTGATATTACACCTGAGGGGAAAAAGAAAAAAGCCATTGACAAATTTGTGTATCATCTTGAATTGTGTACGATGTGTAACCTGTGTATTGTAGCCTGCCCGACAGATGCGATCAAAATGGCGCAAACATTTGAACACAGCGTGTATGACAGGAGTGAGCTGACAAAAATTTTGAATAAACCGGGGTCGAAGATCAGGGAGGGGGTAGAATAGAAATGCCTGATTTAGTGATGTCTGATTTCTTCCAATTTGGTAGTCCATTATTATTCACCCATTAGATTTTTTAGGAATAGAATTGAATGAAAGTTGGTGAGGAATAAATGGGCTTTAAAGCCCTGAAAGGGCGACAATATATTAGCATAGGGCAACGCCCTATGTAAAAAGATTTGTAGGATTAGGTGTTTTATTCGCAAACGTGCTACCGATATGATTTTGGTCTGTGAGTTATGGTATGAGTTAAAATCAGTAACTGCATAAGCCGCCTCTTTTGGTTCGGTACCGGCTTGCCGGTATTCAAAAAATGCGAAGCATATTTTTTGAAA
>JANOTW010000340.1:0-1616 GCA_031416575.1 Ferruginibacter sp. | reverse complement strand
TTAATTTGGCTGTTAATTAGTTTCGGTTCCCGCATTTGGCGGTATTGGGTTTAAAAATAAAGGGAATTTCCCTTTCCACCAAGATAATTTAAAGGTAAAGGAAAAAAAGTCAAATCAATACGTCTTTTACAAAAAAAAGGGGGCATTGCCGGGTTTACCCGAACCTTTATATTTGTTGCTTAACCAACTTAATATTATGCGTATTAATAAAGGCTTTTTTGCAGGTATTTTACTATTGGCGGGCACAGCTTCCTTTGCCCAGTTTAAAAAAGGCGACAAAATGTACGGCGCAGCCGTGGCAAACATATTCTTCAATGCCGGTAGTGCAGACCAGACCGTAACCTCAATCGGCAGCCTGACCTACAGAACAACTGGCTACGGAGTAAACATCAGTCCTTCTATGGGTTGGTTTATTTCAGAAAAAACAGTTGTGGGTGCTTCGCTGAGTATTAACCCGACATCGCAAAAGACAACATACGAAAGCAACGGTTCCACTTTTCAGAAAGACCAGTCTAAAAACTTTAATATCGGGCTGGGTGGTTTTGCCCGTCATTATTTGGGTGGGGGCAGCTCCTTTCTCCCCTTTGGTCAAATTGGTGTGAATGCTGGTATTAATACACTTACTACAGAAGGATTTTTTTATGGGGGCAGCGGACCGTCAGCTTATAAAGAGACTTATGATGGCAAGTCGTCCGGCGGTTTTTTTATTAATTCTGCTTTTTCATTGGGATTTACCAAAATGGTTGGTGAGTTTACAGGTCTAGATATTTTTGCCGGTTATAATTTTTCCACCAATAAAACCACTTTTAAAACAACCCGGCTGAGAGATGATGGTAATAACGGATCTATTGATACCCGGTCAGTAAATGAAACCGTTACCAATTTTACCAATCATGGATTTTTATTGGGGGTAGGTTTCCAGGTATTTTTAAGGGGTAAAAAGTAATAGCAATTTGACATTAAAAGAATGTCGAAGAGAAATTGTCAGGCTGAGTTTATCGAAGCCTTTTGAATCATCCTTCGATAAACTCAGGATGACAGTGTTTTATTAATCTAATTGGAATAAAAATAGGGTATATAAAGTAGTTACTTGACTTTATATACCCTATTTACTATTTAACTTTGTTCTATTTATTCATCGTCTGTTTGGCTTCAATGCTCAGCGTAGCATGTGGTACAGCTCTCAGCCTTGCTTTATCAATCAGCTTACCGGTAATGCGGCAAATGCCATAGGTTTTATTTTCAATCCGCATCATGGCTTTTTCCAGGTGATCAATAAAAGTGATCTGGCGGCTGGCCATCTGGCTCAGTTGCTCTCTTTCCATACTTACACTTCCGTCTTCCATGGTCATGTAGCGGGCCTCGTCCATATCACCACCTTCATCCTTGCGGGTTATCAATCCCTGCAGGTAATTCAATTCTTTTTTAGCTGCATCCAGTTTCTTCTGAATAATTTCCCTGAATTCATTCAGATCGTTATCAGAATAACGCATAGTAGGACCATTAGCTGCATAATTGGCTGCTGATATATCCAGTACCGACTTGGTAAATTCCGGCTCATACTTTACAGAGCTTTTAGTAGTGGTTTTTGGAATCACTACTTTGGTTGGCTTGGG
>JANOTW010000339.1:0-1944 GCA_031416575.1 Ferruginibacter sp. | reverse complement strand
GATATTTGGGCGGATAAGGCTATTGAAATAATCAACCAACCTCATTCAAAACCTTTCTTTCTTGCTATTATGTTCAATGCCCCGCATTGGCCATGGCAAGGGCCAAATGATAAAGCCTATGCCGATACTATACCCTGGAGTAAGGTAGGAGGCTCCCCCGCAATTTATGCTGCTATGATGAAGAGCCTTGATGATGCAGTTGGTTCTATAATAAAAGCCTTGGATGAAAAAAGTTTTGCAAAAAACACGGTAGTTATTTTTACCAGTGATAATGGTGGTGAAAGATTTTCTGACAATGGAATTTACAAAGGCAGGAAAATGGAGTTATGGGAAGGTGGTATCAGGGAACCGGCTTTTATAAGATGGCCTGGCAAAATAAAAGCGAATACTACTACAAATCAGGTGGCAACTACCATGGACTGGACAGCAACTATACTTTCAACTGGTGATGCAAAAGCAAATCCGGTGTTTCCATTAGACGGGATAGACTTAATGCCCATAATTACCCAAAAGAAAAAAGAAATTGAAAGAACATTTTATTGGAGGATTTCTCAGCGTAAGCAACACAAAGCGATGAGGGATGGTAAATGGAAATATCTGCAGGATGAAAAGGGAAACGAGTATCTCTTTGATCTTTCAATTGATCCGCAGGAGAAAAATAATTTAAAAGAGCAGCAGGATACAATCTTTGTTAAATTAAAAAAGAAGTATCAAATATGGGAAACTACCGTATTATCGCCACTTCCATTACAAGAAACAAATTAATAATAGCGATGGGATTTCTATACTGCGCAAGGGTTAAAAAAGTGAGTTATAGTTTTATTGTCCGAACGAAGAAGCAGCCATGGGCATCATCGTTGCATCGCCCTCTTGTACTTAATACCATTGGGGATCTTTAATTGCGTTATAAATTAAAATACAGATTGAATTTTAAGATTATCAGCTAAATTAAATTCACTGTTTTACCCCTTGCGCAGTATATCGTAAAGAAAATAAGTTTAAGAGTTGCCTTAAAGACGTATAAGAAAATGATATTGCAATACAAACAAACTTCCTGGCAACCGCTCAATAAAATCTGCACTAACTTTAAGCTATGCGATATGGTTTATTAACAGTACTTGTTTGCATCATTACCGGATTTATTAACCCGGCAAAGGCGCAGCAACAAATATTTAAAAACTACACCGTAAACGATGGGCTTGTTTCCAACACCATCCGCCGGGTGTTTCAGGATGCAAAAGGTTTTTTATGGATTGCCACCCTGGAGGGGCTGAGTAAATATGATGGCCATACTTTTACCAACTACAGCACCGCCAATGGCCTTTCTCATAATATGGTGAATGATTTTTATGAAGCAAATGATGAACGGTTATATGTAGCCCTTAATAATGGATCTATAGATTTGGTTACCGGAAATAAAGTCGCCTCCAAAACCGGTTCATCCAATGCCGTGGTAAACCGCTTTCTGCATAATTCAACCGGAAAGGTCATAGTATCCACGGATGGAAACGGATTACAGCAATTTAGTGAAGGCAAACTCACACAGCCAAAACAACTTTTTCCGCATCAAACTTTTTTTGATCTTATATGGCTCAATGACTCGCTTTTTATGGCCACAGGAGAAAATTTCATCCGGGTATTTAACAGAAAGTATGAATTATTCGCAGAGATTATTGACGGAAATATCATACAGAATGATACAAAAATTTATCAGGATTCAAAAAAAAGGATATGGGCAGGTACGCAAACCGGCCTTAAATTGCTCAATGTTTTACCACAGAAAAACCACCCCATCCTATTTACCCCTCTTCCTTCGCCCTTTAATATCCCCCTGTTAAGGAAAATAACGATTAAGGGGATTTTTGAAGATGCTGATAGTACAATGTGGTTCGCTACTTCAGGAGGCCTTGTAAAAATAGAAAAGGATGGATCGCACCAAATTAT
>JANOTW010000338.1:0-5020 GCA_031416575.1 Ferruginibacter sp. | reverse complement strand
CTCTCGCAACGCCGCTGCTTTTGCTTCTTTCAAAAAATAAGCTTCGCATTTTTTGAATCCCGCCCTTGGCGGGACCGAACCAAAAGAGGCGGCTTATGCAGTTACTGATTTTAACCCGGATCAAAATTCTTAGATCAAAATGATACTGGTAGCACCTTTGCGAAAAATACACCTAATCCTATAAATTAAAACACTATTCGCCAACTGAAAATACCCGGCATGATGAAATAGATAAGGCATCAATTAAAGGGTACTGATGCTTCTCAACAAATAACGCAATTAATGTTCCCCATTGGTATGCGGTACAAGAGGGCGATGCAACGATGCCCCACATAGCTTCTTAGCCCGGACAAAAAATATGGTTGTACAAGGGCGACCCCTCACAATACCGTGGTAGCAAGTGCAAACGCGTTTACTTTAAACTGCGGGAGCCAGGAATACTGAAATTACCACCCCTAAAATTTTTCATCGCTCCTTTTACACCGCACATTTTTCATCATTCCTCATTATTATTTATTCCTAATTCTTAATTCTTTATTTCCCCACCACTCCCTGTTCTATAAACTCACCTAATTGCTGGTAGCGGGCGTAACGATTTTTGTAAATTACTACACGTTCCTTGTTGGGGAAATATTCCGCATCAAAACCTTGTCCCATGGCTACCATGGCATCTTCCACTTTATCATAAATACCTGCTGCCGTGGCGGCAAACATGGCCGCCCCCAAAGCACAGGTTTGTTCCGATTTATGAATACGGATGGGCATATCCATCACATCGGCCATCATCTGCATAATGAAAGGTGATTTTTTGGCTACACCACCAATGCCAATCAAACCTTTTACAGGAACTCCCTGCTCATTAAAACGGTCAACGATCGCTTTGGCGCCAAAGCAGGTTGCTTCTGCAATGGCCCTGAAAATGCGTGGTGCATCCGTGCCTAAATTCAACCCGGAGATAGCGCCTTTTAGCAGTTGGCTGGCATCCGGTGTACGGCGGCCATTTAACCAATCCAAAGCCAGTTCATTATTTTCATCAGGCGGTATTAGCGCTGCCTGTTTACTTAATTCAAATATTATGTTGTTCGTAGTTTCTTCAATTAACCTGGTAGCAGTGCCTGCATCAATGATAGCAGACTTTGGTAACAGATTTTGTAAAGGCCAGGCCAGTATATTCTTAAACCATGCATACGCATCGCCAAATGCAGACTGGCCTGCTTCCATACCCATCATGCCGGGTATAACAGAGCCCGGCACCTGTCCACAAATACCTTTTACCAGTTTGCCTTCCACTTCGTTCATCGGCGCTACCAGCATATCGCAGGTGCTGGTACCCATTACTTTGCTTAAATGATAAGGTTCTATCTGCCCGCCTACAGCCCCCATGTGGGCATCAAAGGCGCCCACACCAATCACCACATCCGTTGTAAGCCCTAATCGTCCGGCCCATTCAGCGGATAGGTTACCGACAGACTGATCGGCGGTATAGGTTTCTTTAAATAGTTTTTCAGTAAACCCTTTCAGCAAGGGGTCAAGCGATGCGAAAAAACCATCAGGGGGCAATCCATCGAATGCCGTACTCCACAAGGCTTTGTGGCCCGCACTGCATACCCCGCGTTTCATTTGCTTTGCATCCTTACCACCCGAAAGAAGAAATGGGACCCAATCGCAATGCTCCACCCATGAATAAACCGCTTTCCTAACCTGGCTGTCTGCACGCAAAATACGAAGCAACTTCGCCCAATACCATTCAGATGAATAGATACCCCCCACAAATTGCAGGTAATTGGTTTCAAACTTTAAAGCATGTTCATTTATTTCGGCAGCTTCTTTTGTAGCAGTATGGTCTTTCCATAAAACAAACATCGCATTGGGGTTATTTTCAAAAGATGGCAGGAGCGCCAGCGGCGTACCTGTTTCATCTACCGCCACAGGAGAAGAACCTGTTGTGTCTATTGAGATGGCTTTAATATTGGCTGCTACTATAGAACCAGCCTGTTGCAAACAGCTTTTAATGGTTTGCTCAAGTCCTTCCACATAATCCAGCGGATGCTGACGAAACTGATTTAAAGATGCATCACAATACAAACCATCCCTCCAGCGCGGATAATAAAAAACGGCGGCAGCGATTTCATTGCCATTAGCGGCATTCACAATGATGGAGCGTACAGAGTCGGTACCGTAGTCAACTCCAATTACAAATTGTTCGTTCATAAATTAGCAGGGCAATGTTTTAGCAAATATAATATTATATGTAAAGTTGACAATTGTTTTTTTTATTTACATTTTACACAGCCGGAAAAGGAATACGTGCAGGATTTTAAAGGGGTTGCAAATTCAGCACTCCTCATCTTTCGCAGTTTAAAGTGAATGCGTTTTTATCTTTTTTGTCCAGGCATCAGAGCCCTGAATAAGCATTGTTGCATCGCCCTCTTGTACCACATACCATTGGGGAACTTTACCTACGTTATGTGTAAAAAAACATCAGTCGGCTTACATTGGACACCCTGTATATTTCAATAAAAGGGGACAATTTCAATTTGCCAATAAATTTTATTTTCAGGGGGCGTGGCAAGGAGTTCTACATTTATAACTTATCAGGAACAGGGGCGGGTCATGCAGCTTACACACAAAGCCCGCACAGAGAATTGCCCTGGCATCTTTAGGCGGAAGACCCGCTATAAAAGGAATGATTTTTTGCAGGTTGATGAAGAATATTTTACGGTTCGCCATTCATAATCCTGGAAGTAATAATCAACCTCCTATCTCAGGGTATGTACCGGGGCGGCATCCATATCCGGAAAGACCTGGTTTTCTCCTGCCATACCCCATATAAATCCATAGTTGGATGTGCCTGATCCAAAATGCACACTCCATGGCGCTGATATCACCGCTTCATTATTGGATAATACAACATGCCTTGTCTGCTGTGGCTCTCCCATAAAATGAAACACGGTCTGCATTGCCGGCACATCAAAATAAAAGTAAACTTCCATCCTTCGGGTATGCGTATGCGGTGGTACCGAATTCCATACACTGCCAGTTTGTAAAACGGTTAATCCCATCACCAGTTGGCAGCTTTTAATCCCATCCAGGTGAATATATTTATAAATAGTTCTTTGGTTGGATGTTTCTACCGTTCCAAGCGCAACCGGTGAAGCTTCTTGCCGGCTCATTTTTACAGTAGGGTAAATATGGTGTGCCGGCACTGACAGCAAATAAAACAGTGCAGGATCGCCTGCATCCGCCGATTGGAAATTTACATCGGTTGTTTCCTTACCCAGATAAAGGCAATCCAACTTTTCCAATTCATAGGCTTGTCCGTTAACCATTACTTTTCCGGCACCGCCTACATTAATGATTCCCATTTCCCTTCTTTCCAAAAAATAACCGGCTTTCAGTTCCTCCTGATTTTCCAACCCTATTGTGGAATGAACTGGTTTTGCTCCACCAATGATCATCCTGTCATAATGAGAATAAACAAGATTGATCTTGTCATCCTGCATCAGGGATTCACATACGAAATTTTTTCTTAATTCCTCCGTGTGCATTGATGCGGTTTCTTTCGGACTATTTTGAAATCTTATTTCCATTGTAATAAATTTTTTATGTTGAGGTACGCTTTAAAATAATATCCAATTAACGCCATGTTTATCTATTTTTCAACAATTCGGCTAAAGGTAGTATGTATGTATCCCGATTGGGTATAATCGATTGTATTTATTTTCGCAAACGAGTTGCGGCGGGTATATTGACAATTTAATTTTAAAATATAAAATTTTTAAAAGAAAAAGTGATCCAAACTATTTGGAAATTTATGCGCCGTATTGTTCCGTTAAGGGCAAATTACCGGAAGTAATAAATAGAATTCAAGTAACAAAAGCCCCGGGAGAAGTGATATTATTACAGCGCTTTAGAAATAGCTCAGTTTACGAAGGAACAGGCGTTCTAAGGTTCACATTTTACATTCACCAATTATCAATTATTAATTTCGTAATTAGCCAAAGTTTTTTTTTGAATTAAAGGAAGTAAAATATGAAAAGCTGCGGCGTTGCCTTGTACCGCATATCATTGGGCATCTTTTCCCAAGTAGTATTTAGAGATACATCAGTTCGTTCATTATATCGCTACACCAGTTCAATCACGGTTATCTCCGGCAATATCCCTACCCTGCCCGGGTACCCTATAAAACCAAACCCACGGTTGATATACAGCTTTTGCTTTACATCTTCGTATAAGCCCGCCCACTGTTTGTAAACATATTGAACCGGGCTCCATTTAAAACCAGGTATTTCAATACCAAACTGCATTCCGTGTGTATGCCCGCTCAGCATCAGGTCCACATCAGCGTATTTGGTTTTTACCTCGGCATCCCAATGGCTCGGATCGTGGCTCATTAATATTTTAAAGGGGTATTTTTCCGTGCCCGGGTGGGCAAGGTCCATTCGCCCATGCTTGGGGAAATTCGCTTTGGCGCTCCAGTTCTCAATGCCCAGTAAAGCGATCTGGTCCCCGTTTTTTTCCAATACCACGTGTTCATTCATTAATAACCTCCAGCCCAATGAAGCATGTATATTTTTAAGATTTTCTAAATTCAGCTCTTTACTAATTCCGTCTATAGGCCATCTTACATAATCACCATAATCATGATTGCCGAGTGTAGAGTAAACTCCCATCGGGGCTTTCAACTGGTTGAAAACATCCAGGTAATTATCCATTTCGGTGGCCTTATCATTTACCAGATCACCGGTGAACAATATTACATCAGCCTTTTCATTTAGTATTTCCTGTATGCCATGCAATACAGCTTTTTTATCGGTAAAACTTCCGCTGTGAATATCGCTGATATGCAACACCTTTAGCCCCTTAAATCCCTGGGGAAGATTATCAAATGCCAGTTTAATTCGCTTTACATTGTACTTGTACTTATTGCCAAAGCCATATACCAGGCTGCCAAATAAGGTTCCGCCAACCGCCAGCCCCAACCAGCTTAAAAATATTGACCGGGTGATTGCTGTACCGC
>JANOTW010000337.1:0-3227 GCA_031416575.1 Ferruginibacter sp. | reverse complement strand
AGATAATGTTTAGCAGGATCAAATGCTGCAACCGGATTATAGGCTGCTATGCGGGCCGCTAATGTTTTTGTCCGCACCAGGTCGTACCAGCGCATCCATTCCCCATACAACTCCCTTGTTCTTTCATCCATGATGAAGTCTATATTGATATTTCCGGGGGTTATTTGATTGGCTGCAATGGCAGCGGCATTTTGTGCCGCGGTATTGCTTGTACGGAAAGCTGCACGTGTACGGAGAACATTGATCATTGCCGCCGAATTTACATTATTACCCGCTTTGAATGCAGCTTCCGCGGCGATAAGATAAATTTCGGCGAATCGCATCATGATAAATGGCCTGTCAGATGCATCATTAGTATGAAGTTTTGTTGAATCATCATACTTTTTCATTGCTGGGAAAATGTTATTATCATACTGGCTTGGCATAAGTATGTAAGCTTTTGACGCCCGCCTTTCAGCCTCTGTTACCCCATTGCGGCCAATCAGCCAAACAGATGTATCAACTCCCTTTATCCATGGATAAGTAATAAGCGGCCCCATCGGGTCAGCAGGGTTGGCAGCCCTTGTTACGGCTATATTGACCGGGGTTTGAACTGACAATGGCCCCGGCCTGTTAAATTTATAGATGGTTTGGAAAGTCTTTTCATAACGTGAATCATTGACCCGCTCAGCAAAGGCTATATTCAATGTGTAATTTGAAGGGCGCACACGGCCAAAAGGGCGCCCATTGGCCACATCCCTGTCAATGGGGTTTACCTGCACAACTGGAGCGCCGGTAATACCAACATTTACATTAGCATTGAGTGTAGGGTAATTAGGCCGGTGATAAAAAGCGGCGCCATTGTGTTTTGCACCCGGGTTACCGGTACCGTAACTTGGTGTTTCCGAACCAACAGGATTCGTGCTTCTGTCAATTACCCATAAAGTTTCCCGTCCGTATTCGTTACCTTCCCTAAACGCTTCTGAAAAATCCGGCCAGAGATCAAGTGAACCCGTATTATTACCAAAAGTTGACTTATTGGTAATTAAGTTATTGGCTGTATTATAAGCATCCGCAAAGTCAGTCGGTTTTGCGGCTGATGACCAACCCCTTGTAAGGTAAACCTTGGACAACAGGAACTGAGCAGCGCCTTTGGCGGCCCTGCCCGGGGAAGGAGCGGCTTTCGCAGGCAGTTCAGCAAATGCTTCAGTCAAATCTTTAACAATAAGATCGTAAACTGCGGCGATGGGTTCACGGGTTGCTGAAGTGGAAGGTTCCGTAACAAATTTTGTACTGATACTTACATCCCCAAAAGCTTGCACCAGCATAAAATAAAACCAGGCACGAAGCCATTTAGCTTCGCCTACAAGCCTTTGTTTATTAGCAGCAGGTGCGGGTGAATTGGGGGCAAATTCAATTACCCCGTTACAACTATTGATTACCTGGTAGGCAATATCCCACAATGGGCTTACATTTCCATCATCGGTCTGTATGGTGTAGGTAATCAGATTTGTACTGGTACCAAATCCCCTTACACCATCGTCGGTACCGGTCATTGTCATATAGCAAGTGGCCTCTGTAGTATATAAATTATTCGAATAGCGATGAAGCAATAAAATAATGTTGATCTATTTTTTTCATATAGCAGTTGCCGGCAAAAGTATTTACCCGAACCAATCGTAAAAAAAGCGCTATTGCCAAAACAAATGTAGGAATTTATATTAAAAAATGTAACCGATTGCAGTTTATTTTTTAAAAAACGCTACCTTTATTTTCATAAACCTAATTATATGCCTGGTGAAAAAGAAATAACGATTTATGATATTGCCAGGCACCTTGGTATTTCAGCCGCAACTGTAAGCCGTGGGTTAAAGAACAACCCGGCCATCAATAAAATTACCCGGAAAAAGATTGTGGAAACCGCCCGGGTACTGGGGTATCGCTCAAATAATTTCGCAAGCAGCTTACGTAGCAAAAAAACCCATACATTAGGGGTTATCGTACCCCGGCTAAACAGCTATTTCGTAGCGGCCGTGTTGGCAGGTATGGAAGATGTAGCTAATAAAGAAGGCTATAACCTGATCATCAGCCAGTCGCTGGAAAATGCCGGGAAAGAAGTAGCTAATGCCGATACCATGTTCAATAACAGAGTGGACGGCCTCCTCGTATCCCTGGCATACGATTCGGAAAATATCGACCATCTGAAGCCTTTTTTTAAAAAACATATCCCCGTGGTTTTCTTTGACCGTACCTATCCCCACAACGAGAGTACCAGTATAATCATTGATAATTTCAATGCGGCTTATGATATAACAAAACACTTACTGGACCAGGGTTGCAGGCGAATAATGCACCTTGCCGGCAATATGTTGCGAAACGTTTACTCCGAAAGGCTCAGGGGTTATAAAGAAGCATTGAAGGATTACAATATAACTTTTGATGAAAAACTGATCTACACCAGCAAGCTGAATGAAGAATCAGGAACCGCGGCTGCAGAACATATACTTGATATGGAACCAGTAAACAGGCCGGATGCAGTGTTCGCCTCCAATGACACTTCTGCCGTACATTGCATGATAAGGCTTAAAACCGCTGGTATAAATATTCCCGGCGATATCGCTTTCGCAGGCTTTAATAATGATCCCGTCAGCAAAGTAGTGGAACCCAATCTTACAACAGTCAACTACTCGGGTTATCATATTGGTGAAGCAGCGGTCATGAGCCTGATCAATCACCTGAATGGCGTATCAAGCACCAAAACGACTAATACTATCGTATTAAGATCCGATCTGATTATCCGTGACTCTTCATTGAAAAAGAAATCTTTGTAATTAAATTTTTATTGCGAATTTTATGTAACCGATTGCATTTTAAATATAAATGACGGAACCTATCCGGTATTTGTTATTCAGCCTGATAAAACATTGAAATACTATATGGGTTTGAGGTTTCCATTCGCACCGGGAAATTAAAAGCCCAGCCCCCCTGCCCCCCGAACGGTGGTTCCTGGAGTAAGATGGGCGCAATAGTTTTTAAAAAAGCATTGACTGACATTTCAAATTATCCAGTTCGGGTGCATTTCAAATTGTCGCTTCCTTTTGAACGCTGTGGTCGGTGGGGACACCAATGCTATTAAAATAAGGCATAATTATTTGATAACCAATTAATTAAGTTGTATATTTGGTCATCAAATAAAACCAACTAAATATGATCATGAAGTTTACCACCTTCCCCGGGGGGTTCCACAC
>JANOTW010000336.1:0-1778 GCA_031416575.1 Ferruginibacter sp. | reverse complement strand
TTTTTTTTATAGTAGGAATGGTAGCTGTCATCCTGTTATCATCCGTAATGTTAAAGCTGGCATCCAGCGGAACGTTGAAGTCAACGCGTACTAAAGCTTTTAAGCCTTTAAAGTTGTAGTCGGAAAATTTGCTCATGATGGATTTATTTCTATGATGTCTTGATTAAAATCAAATAATAAACGGATTGCTTTTTCCAAATTATTTTTGAGAAGGATGAATAAAATTTTGTTATCACAATTGCCAACTTTAAGAATAATTAATTTGGGAGGAGAACCATGCAGGCTTACAATTTCATTGAGGTCAGAATCTTTAGAAACGATGATTACATTGCCATAATCTTTTGCCTTCCTGTAAATTTCAAGATCTTTCAACTTTTCCAATTGCAAAGTATAAGATGATTTCACTATTAAACCCAAATCGTCTTTCAACCACTTTGCAATAATGGGAGAAATGTGATTATCAAGCCAAATTTCCCAGTCAGGCTGCATTAATGATAAGTGTGTTTTTAGTTCTGAATGCCGCATACAACAAGGCAGCCTTTATATCTTCTTTTTCAAGAATGGGATGTTGTTCCAAAATCTCTTCATTTGACATCCCGTTTGCCAGCATTTCATAAATATCCCCAACAGGAAATCTTAAACCTCTAATAGTTGGCTTGCCTCCCATTAAGCCCGGAATAATTGTTATCCGCTTTAATAATTCTGTTTCCATAACCTTCATTTTTATAGTACAAA
Source organism: Ferruginibacter sp. (assembly GCA_031416575.1). Taxonomy (GTDB): domain Bacteria; phylum Bacteroidota; class Bacteroidia; order Chitinophagales; family Chitinophagaceae; genus Ferruginibacter. Next base: position 1,043 of record JANOTW010000336.1, on the reverse strand, counting down.
GATACAAAGTAGGTGTTAAATACGAAGGCAACCTCACCCCAACCCCTCTCCAAAGGAGAGGGAACCCGAATTGGCAGCATTTAAACTTAACCAGTTAACCTAGTCAATATCCAATTTTTTTGATCTGACGGCGAACTAAGTTTTAAAGATCATAAATGAGCAAGGCTTTCAAATAAATTGAAAGCCTTGCTTTTAAATATTGTTTACAAAGAACTATAAATGTAACATGATGGTATGTGGCACATGAGTACCAAATAAACTTAGGCTTATGTTGCGCTAATTTACAACACGATTAAAGTTCCACATTGGTATGCCGTACAAGTGAGTTCCGAAAAATCGGAATTATGATAACACAACGATGTTTAATTGAAAAACAAATGCTGGTCAACCAAAAATTATTTGCTTATCAATCCTGCGAAATAATTAACGGTACGTACCAATTGGGATACATAACTCATTTCATTATCGTACCAGCTTACGGTTTTCACTAATTGTTTGTCGCCTACTGTCAATACTTTGGTCTGTGTTGCATCAAACAATGAGCCGTAAGTAGTGCCTATCACGTCTGAACTTACAATTTCATCTGTTGTGTAACCAAAGCTTTCATTGCTGGCCGCTTTCATGGCTGCATTTACTTCTTCAAGTGTAACTGTTTTGTTTAAAATACTGGTAAGCTCGGTTAAAGAACCGGTGATTACAGGCACCCTTTGCGCACTTCCGTCTAATTTGCCTTTTAATTCGGGCAATACCACACCAATTGCCTTGGCTGCGCCGGTGCTGTTAGGAACGATATTGGCTGCTGCCGCCCTTGCCCTGCGCAAATCGCCTTTTGGATGGGGTGCATCCAATGTATTCTGATCATTCGTGTAGGCATGAATGGTAGTCATGATAGCGGTTGCAATTCCAAACTGGTCATTCAACACTTTGGCCATTGGCGCCAGGCAGTTGGTGGTGCAACTTGCACAACTGATGATAGTTTCAGTGCCATCCAGAATATTATGGTTTACATTAAAAACCACGGTTTTTAAATCGCCGGTAGCAGG
>JANOTW010000335.1:0-1855 GCA_031416575.1 Ferruginibacter sp. | reverse complement strand
TGGGATTACCGGAAATGCTTTTTTCAATTAATTGAAAGGCGCTTGCTTTTTCTATTGGATAATATTCGGTTTTCTTCAGGAATCCGTTTTCACTTTCATCAGGGTTTGTGGATGTAATGGCAATAAAAAACCGATTGATTTTCAGCCGTTGTTTATCATTCGTCTTTTTGGGGCCTCCCGTTTTCTTCGTGTATTTAATCGCCTCTTTACCAAGGCCGGCAATACCACCTTCTTTTGCAGGCAAACTATTTTCCTTGTTGGAATATGCCGTCGCATCTTTTTCTTTTTGCCTGGCAATCCCTTTTCGTTCATTGCCTGGTTCTTCTTTATTTATTTCATTATTTTTTGCGGGAGGCTTAACAGTATTGGATTTCCCGGATATGCCGTGATCGTTTTTACGGCTGAAACCTGTTCTGAAAATATCCGAATCGAATAAAACATAACCTGCGAGGAGCAACGATAAAACAATCGAAACCCTTCTCCACCAAATGAATTTTCTCCTGTTGGAACCATCCTCTTTTTTATCAAGGCCGGCACTTATTTTTTCCCACACATCAGCCGATGGCTCGTCCTGAAACTGCTGATAAGCCTTCTTGAAAAAATCATCCGTATCGTGTAAATCCTTATTCATAAGTAAAATTTGTTTTTGCCGCTACCAGCTTTTTTAACCGTTAACGCCTTTTGTAAAATCGCCCTTGCACCTGAAAGATTGGATTTTGAAGTGCCTTCCGTAATACCCAGCAGCACGGCTATTTCCCGATGCTTCATCCCCTCCAGTACATGCAGGTTAAATACCATGCGGTAAACAGGGCTAAGGGTTTGCACCAGGGTTACCAGGTCTTTCGCATCAAGCAATGCAAGGATGGAATTGTCTTCAGCCACATCATGTGTGCCTGAATTAAATTCCACGACTACTCTCAGGTGCGATTTGTTCCTGTATTTAAAAAGGGCGGCATTTACCATTATTTTCCTGATCCACCCCTCGAAAGACCCGGCGGCGGTATATTTGTGCATGTAGTTAAACACGCGTATGAACCCATCCTGTAAAATTTCTTCCGCCTCTTCCCTGTTGCGTGCATACCACATGCAAACCCCCATCATTTTAGCGGCATACAAATTATAAAGCTGTGCCTGCGAAGCCCGTTCACCGGCAACACAACCCTTAATCAGTAGCTGTTCTGTATCTGGCAAATTATTATTTGTTTGAGGCATAGATATACATTCAGAAGATTTTGGTTGGGTAACTGAAAAAGAATTTATAGCCCCCGGTCCCTGCCGGGCATTGTACCCCCCATGCCGCTGGTTAGCGGGGAGTTATTCAATGGATCCTTTATGCCAGCAATCCGCATGGAAGCATTTCAACTTTTAAAGGGCTTATCAAAACCGTAATTCTAAATTCTTCCTGTTCCGTGCCACTTACTGTAACAAACGATACGCAGCCGGGTTTTGATTGCTTAAAGGTAATGCATGAATTTGGGGGATTTACTGGTGTGGATTTTAAAAAGTGGTAAAACCTTTTGGTTTACAATGGTGGTTTTTTCCCCATCAGGGTTGAGATAAACAAAAGCCCAGCTTTTAATGAAGCATTTATTTTTCAGGATGATCCTGATCGCCATTTTTACAATCCAACGCTGCCAATCTTGCGCCGTACTTCCATACAACCATATTTTTTTGTTGTCCGGGCTGAAGTATTTCATGGCAACATCGTTGCATCGCCCTCTTGTACTGAATACCATTGGGGAACTTTAATTGCGTTATACCGGGCGGTTCATCAGGAATTAATTTTTATATTTGACAAAATGCACCAGCTACCCGATGACAAATGATTTATTATACCAAATAGCCCTTACCCTTG
>JANOTW010000334.1:0-5870 GCA_031416575.1 Ferruginibacter sp. | reverse complement strand
TTTTTATCCGTTGCGAAGTATTCCATACCGCTTTTCGGGCTTTCCCATTCCCGCCAGTGTATCATCAATCTGGAAAATTCAACAAAATGCTGCATATTCAATTATAGCATTACAAGGTTAGGGTAATTATAGATTCAATCGCTGTATAGAATGTAAACCAACCTTCCTGCCCTGATCCTGACCTTCAATAATTGCATCCATAAAGTGTATCCCTCCGTAAAAACGTGATATTGCGGCTTCTTCCGCAGCTTGCCGGAATGATTGAAATGTACGTGGCGCTAATCCATAAGGCAACTCTACAACATCGGTAAAACTTAAATTGTCACCGAAAAAATGTGTTAATACCCCGGAAGCTGCCGTGGAGATGACTGAATGTCCACTTAAGTATTCCGGGAAGGGAGGGGTTTGAAGAAATGGACGCCAACCAGGATCCATTAATTTTCTAATAACTGTTTCAGGCCTTACCCTGTTACTTCGAAACTTCTCATCCCAACAACATATGAAAGCATCCATCAGGGTAACAGCTAAGGCAGTATGAATTTCCATTGCCTTTGAAAAGGATACCTGCTGCTTTTTACAGACCAATCCTGCAATTCCCATCCAATGAGCTCCTGGTGAGATTTTCTTTATCCCTATCTGGAGGTGGCCTTCATCCTCAAGGGCAAATGGGTTACAGTCCCAAAAGGCTGCTATTTCCTTTTGTTTTTCTGTTAACTTAATACTAGTATCATAAACCGATTTTGTCAATAAATAAAATTCAGACCCTGGTTTTAAACTATAAGAAACCGGAGGTACTGGAACAAACTGCGAAGCCGAATCGAGCATAAAAGGCCGAAGCCTGTTAAAATAAGGCTCTACAGCCGGGAAAAATCCGGGTGGTGTTGGAAACCAGAAGCCTTCTTTATCCACTGGGGTATAACGGTTATAATTGCTGATCTTCCTGTAACCATCGCCTTTTGCATATTCCAGGATTTCTTTGGAAACAGCTTTAGCGTAAAGCCGTGAATTATCCACCTTTTGCCGATCCATACCCAATGCATAGCATGAGTCTGTAATAGCCTTCATCTTAGCCTCAAGTAGTTTCCCTGAGGGTTGAAGTGCAGCGGCGGTTTCCAGCATAGCGTACACAGTTGCTAAAGGCCAGGAAAAATTTATAATAGCTGGTTGGGGAATTTCCGGATAGTTGTTTAAACGGCCTTTGAATGATTTTAAAGAAGAATCATTTTTCCTGGCTACCTCATATCCTGCCAACATGCTATAAGCAAAAAATCTTGCTGCCAGCGGTGGATTGGTAACATCATGAACCATCAGGCCGGTCATATCATTTACTACACCGGCTATCTGATCCGCCCCTGCCTGGTATTTTTTTTTGTCAGAAGAACAAGAAGATATTACCCCGGTTAACACAATCAAAGCCATCACAAGCTTCAGGATTTTATTCATGATATACCATTTTTATTTCTTCCATTGCCTTCATTTAATAATCAGTGACATGATTGATATTATTCACCTAATTGATTCCCGTATTCCTTACCCGTACCGACTGATCATATTTCTTAAAAAATTTTAATTGTCCCAGGTCATCTCTTTTAAAAAAATTTACTTGCACAACCAGTCTGGAACCTTCTGGCGCAAGCCCGGGGATCCTGATCCCTATCACAATTTTTTCAACAGGTTTCGTCCATCTATATTCCAACGGTATCAAAAAGATTGTAGCAAAAGATGAACTGCTCATTACCCTGGTAGAACAACGGCCTGTGGCTATATTTAATGGCACGCACATTGTTCCCCGTGTATTATTATAAATGTATTTGATATCCCCGTAACAATCCGGGGGGAACATATTCCTTTCTGTCAGGCAAAAACATAATGGATATGTGGAGTTCTGTCCGTTTGCCAGATCAAAATAATATTCTCCAAATTCGGTTTTTTTATCAAATTCAAACGTAAGTTCCACGATTTCACCTTTAGAGCCAGATAAACCATCCTCTTTCATAAAATATCGAAAAATGATGATCGTGGTTATCATCAAAATTATTATTAAACCAACCAGCCAAAAAATCCTTCTCATTATCGCATCTAAACTTTTGGTTAATATTTCTTATTTGCTATTTAGTTGATAGGACTGCACCATCTTTCCGTTCATTCCTGCCAACAACAATTTACCAAAAAGGCAGAAAGAACGGACGTCTCCCACTATATCCAACCCCGACTCTGATTGGGACACGTATTCAAATGATCCAGCTCCATCACCTATAAATAATTGCCCTTTATTACCCTGGTTAATACCAACTTTTACACGGCAATGAGACATATTGCCCCCCAGGAGCAGATCCATTTTTCCATCTTTATTAAAATCGGCTATTGAAATGGCATATACCGGCGCAAACTGAGCCTGCACAGGTAGCGGCTTTTCCAAATATTTACCTGAGATACTACTAACCCATACTGTAGACTCCATCCTATCAGCGAATAACCTCTTGGCATCTTTTAATTCTTCCGGTGTAAAAATATCCGTAAGCCGGGCATTTGAGTAAGATTTATAATCAGGGAAGCGTGTACGCATAACCGACATTTGCTCCAACAACTCGTCCCTGCCTGCATAAGGATAGGATTTGCCTTGAATAAAATAACAAAAAATGGGATCAATAGAACCATTATCATCAAAATCCTTGTAATGGATTTCCACTTGTTCCTTGTCACTTGCCCGCCATTGGCAATTGAGCCCATAATTACCTGCCACGATATCCGGCTTTCCATCACCGTTTATATCTTTCACCTGCAAGGTATTCCACCAGCCATAGCTTCGTTTCTCCATGAAATTACTTGTTTTATCTTCGAGTTTTCCATTGACGGTTTCCCAAACCTGAATCGGCATCCATTCTCCAGCGGTTATTAATTCCTCCCTTTTATCCCCATTTAGATCAGCAAATACAGCACAGGTAAACATTCCCGCCGTTGCAATTTTTGGGCAAACTTCCCGGGTGGCTTCCCGAAATTTGCCCTTGCCGTCATTTAAAAGTATAAAAGAGGCAGGCGTTTCGGGATATCGCCCGGGAATAACGCGGCCACCTAAAAAAAGATCCGGATATCCGTCCCCATTAACATCCCCTACAGCCGCAGCTCCTAAAGAAACCAATAATTGAGGCAGGGCAGCCGGATTTTTTTTAAGATGTCCTGCCCCATCGTTCATGTATAAACGACTTTGTAAAGCCTCATCCCCCGGAAGAAAATTATCATATCCCCCACTTGCAACAAAAAGATCAGGGTACCCATCACCATTGGCATCAAAAATAATGGCATCAACATCTTCATGAAAAGCATCCGCTTCAATATCCCCTTCAGCAATTTTAAGGAATTTATTATCCTTCCCCTGCAAATAAACAGCACCCGGATAACCAGTTGCACCACCTATAAAGAGGTCATCCAAGCCATCCCCGTTCAGGTCCCCCTTCGCCATACAGGGCCCATCATAAGAAAGGGAGTTGATTAAAAGGGGCTGTCTTTTAAAATCATTTATCAGGTTTTCATGGTGAACGAAATTGACTGGAGAAGAAAGTGAGGTAAATACCGGTTGCAATTTTCCAGGCACCTGCCAGGTACCAGCTATCGCATCGGATTCATTTAAAAGGATATCCTGGTTACAAGCCACCTGCTTAATAACCTGCATTTTTTTCCCCAGCCAGGTAACAACCAGGGAATCGATCATGATCCGGGGGCCGGTTCCAAATATCAAAACCGGCGAAACACTTGATTGAAACCCCCTGCTCATTAATTGCTCCTGCACCTGGTGCTGATCTTTATAAAATAGCTCCACTTTCGCCCCTATGCCGAAACGATTTTTCCCTTCTCCGCCAAGTTTTATTCGCAGAAAGTTATTTGCATTTTGGAGTATCGCATTATTTCTATAGACAAATGCAGGCCTATTAATGTTATTCACTACCAGGTCCAGGTCACCGTCATTATCAAGATCGGAATATGCAGCGCCATTACTATTTGAAATAGCATCCAGGCCCCATTCCGTGCTTTTATCTGAAAAATTGATCCCTCCCCGGTTCTGAAAACTATAATTACGCACATCAGATGACGGCATTTTTTTTACCAACTCAAGCAGATTGGCCTTTTGTACCCTTCCCTGGTTATCACGCAGGTATTCGCCCATAAATTTTTGAAAATCCATATTGGTATAATCCCTCAGGTAACCATTTGAAACGAAGAGATCTTTCCACCCGTCATTATCAAAATCCGCAAAAAGGGGAGCCCAGCTCCAGTCTGTATTTGAAACGCCTGCCATCTGGCCAATTTCGCTAAAGCTTCCATTCCCATTACTCAGGTGTAACATGTTGCGCATGTATTGCGCATGAAGGCCGCATTTAACTCTCAGATCAAAAAGTTCAAAATTATCGCTGCTGAATAAGAGTTTCTGCCGCCTGTTATCTTCAGGTAGCATATCAAGTGTATAGATATCCGGCCAGCCATCATTATTTATATCTGCAATATCGTTACCCATAGAAAATTGTGAGGTAACCGATATCCTTTCATCAAGCTCGTCTTTAAAAATTCCATGACCTTTGTTCATATAAAGGCAATCCGGCGCCAGGTAATCATTTGATATATAAATATCCGGAAGCCCGTCATTATTGATATCCGCAACGGAAACACCCAGGTTAAAGTTTAACCTCGAATTGCGTATGCCCGATTGCCGGGTAACTTCTTTAAAAACATTATTATCATTCCTGAATAATTTAAGCCCTGTTAATGAGTCCGTTTTATTCATCAGGTAATTGATCGCTGTTTCATCCAGGTTATTAAACCGGATAGGACTATGATTCAATAAAATCATATCAAGGTCACCATCCAGGTCATAATCAAAAAATGCTGCCTGGTTACTGAAAGCGGAATCCGCTAAACCATATACAGATGCTTCTTCTTTAAAAAGCGGAATACCATCTTTATCATTTCCGTGGTTTACAAACAATTCGTTTTGCCTCAAATAACCAGAAAGATTGCCTGAGTGGCAAACGTAGATATCAAGCAAACCATCACCATTTATATCCACCATTGTAACACCAGTTTTCCAGCTATCCCTTCCTTTAACCCCTGATTTTCGTGTAATGTCTTCAAATTTAAAATTGCCCTTATTCAGGTACAATTTATTATCCACTTTGTTACCCGAAAAGTATATATCATCCAATCCATCATTATTCACATCTCCAATTGCGGCACCGCCTCCATTATAACTATTTTCATACTGAAGCGGATTAACATTTTCATCCTCTTTGAGTTCGTTGATAAAATGAATACCAGTGGAATCAGCGAAAAGAAGGCTGAAAAGTTTATTTTCTTTTTCTTGGATGACATTGACAGAGCATGCCTGAAAAAGGAGAGTTAAAAAGAAAAAAAAGATAAGCCGCATGAGGAATGGGAGAATGGTCGATGATGAAACGATTAATACGAAAAGTCAATTCTTTAACTCAAATACTACGGGTTAGAAACCCTTATGTTGAAGGCAGGGTTGAAAGTTCATTTGGTGGCTTCGCCGATTTTTTTATTCTATTTATCTGCATCATTTTGAAATGTTTGTAGAAGGTAAAGCCTTAAACTAAAATCAATAATTTGAACTATACTTCGCAACGGATAAAAACGTGAATAAAATTTTTTGTCCAGGCTGTGAAGCAATGGGGAGCATCGTTGCATCGCCCTCTTGTACCGCATACCATTGGGGACCTTTAATTGCGTTTTAAATTAACAATTATCACCCCTTCAGGGGATGGGGGTAGGCTATTTTATTTGGTTATCAAACAAAACAAAATTCACTAATTTACCCGTTGTGCAGTATAACAGCAAAACTATCCACTCCCGGTTATCAG
>JANOTW010000333.1:0-1612 GCA_031416575.1 Ferruginibacter sp. | reverse complement strand
TTTTATGACATTGATTTCCTGTTCTTTCCCCCAACTTCCTCCCATATGAACGAAGACAGATTTTTCATCAAATAACGCATTTAAAGAATCTATATTTTTGTCTGCCATCCATAGCCATTTCTGTTTAGACAGATTTATAATTTTTTGCTGCTTTGTAGTGCTGTCCCTAACCAGGGATTTTACGCTGTGATATTCTTCATCAGTTACCCTTTGTAACCATTTTGTCTTTCCTTTTTGTACAGGTGTAGCTCCTATATAAGCAAAGATGCTTTCTGGTGTCGCCCCATGCCAGTGTTGTACACCTGGAAGACATTTAATAACATCTCCTTTATGAACAATTTGTATTGGCTTACCTCTTTCCTGATAATAGCCAGTTCCTCCGGTAATAAGCAGGTATTGCCCGGCAGGATGAATGTGCCAGTCTAATTTTGCACCCGGAGCAAACGTTGCATGTGCAAGGCTGAAATCAAATATACTATCAGGCACATTTAATTCTTTAAGCCAAACAGTCCCTGTGTGATTATCAGTTGTAGATATTTCACCTTTTGGAAAAACGGAATTGTCCTGTGCTGTCACTTGAAAAGATAGGGCAGCAATAAATAAAATTGTACAAAATAATTGTTTCATAATCTTCCTTTAGTTTTTATGTTTTTGTTTTTATTCTATGTCTAACTGTTTAGGTCCTCCTTTAGGGTTGCAGGTAACGCTACGGCAAGGCGATGTGGAGGTATTGAAAATCGTCAGCCCGTAACCGCTACTAAATTTATAAATAAAAGTTCATTGTTTATTCAATTGCCTGGCGTTATTCATCGGCTGGAACTGAAGCCAAATAGCGATCCGCCGCGGCGGATGAGCATATACTCGTCGCCCCGCCATATTGCCAAACCGCCTGTTAGCGGTATGGCGTTTTAAACATTAAGCGTAATAACAATTATTTTGTGGTCTTGGCGCCAATTTTTTCTCCCAGCTTTTCAAATTCAATATCGTTGGGTTCCCATAGTTCAATTTTGTTGCCCTCGATATCCATGATATGAACAAATTTTCCGTATTCAACTGTTTCAATTTTATCCACTATTGTTATACTGTCTTTTCTAAGCTGTTCAACGAGCTCTTCCAAATTTTCAACTCTGTAGTTAATCATAAAGTCTTTCGTTGAAGGTTCAAAATATTTCGTTTTTTCGGCAAATGGGCTCCACTGAGTGAACCCCTTTTTTGTCGTGTCTGCACCTTGCTTCCATTCAAAAACTGCTCCATACTGGTTAGTATTTAAACCAAGATGGGTTTCATACCATTCTCTCACTTTTTTAGGATCCTTACATTTAAAAAAGATTCCGCCAATGCCGGTTGTCTTTTTCAACGGCGACTGGTCGTCGGTAATTTTTGTAATTAGTGACTTGAAAGCGAAACCAAGTCCGAAGGTTGCGATAAATATCAGAGTGATTAATATTCTTTTTTTCATTTTTTTTACGATTGAAGATTTATGACGTGTTGTTTTTTTACGCTTACTGCCAACTATCCGGTATTGCTGTTAGGTGGGAAATTCATTGTTCATCCAGCCCGGAGCCGCTGCCCAATTGAAAATATGCAGTTGAAGTTAACAACAAAAAGCCAA
>JANOTW010000332.1:0-6056 GCA_031416575.1 Ferruginibacter sp. | reverse complement strand
TTAATTAGTTTTAGGAGCTTGAACAGATGATTTTGTTTTGCGGATAAAATTGAACACATAAAATACCGAAGCATACACGGATGTTGACTGGCCCATATTTCTGCCTGCTACAGTAGTGTTACCTCCCGCTACCAATGCTATTTCATGTTTGGCAGGTAAAATAACATATTTGAAATTGGCGCATATGGTGGTAGCATTCATTTTGTTGCCGGGAAAAGGCATATTGTTACGGGTAATGTCGAAGCCGCTAAGGGATGTCCAGTTGTTTACTACTGCTTCGGCGATCAGTCGTTCATTTCTGAAACCGGCCCTGAAATTAAAATTGGCGCCGTCCGGGATCCTTACTTCATTGGTTAAAAGCGATTCGGTCGTGTAATAAGAAGTGCGGTCTATCTTTATATTATCCCGCAGTACATAGGTGGCAGAACCGGTAACAAAAAAACTTCCGGTTTGGTAATCGGCCATTAACCTTGCCAAGGCTGTTTTACTTTGCAGCCCGATTGATAAGGGCAGGTAATCCGCCACATAATTGGTTAATGGAAAAGATACGCCTGCAACGCCATACAGGGAGAAAACCCCGCCCGCCATTTCTTTTTCAAGCGGCATCCATTTTACAAAAAGGCTTAGGTCCTGTAAGCCTTGCATACCATGCATAGTACCCGCTGATGCTTTGGTCTTTACATAAGGAACATTGAACAGCAAGTTAAGCCTGGACGTAATGCCGTAATTGCCCATAACGCTGAATGATTGCGTGGACACGGTTCCCAGGTTCTGGTTATCTCTTTTCAACGAACCTTCCCAATAATTTTTCCAACTGGTGTAGTTGTACATCGGACCAATACAGAGCCGGTTCTTTCCCATCATGATGGCATCCATGTCCGTTTGGGCAATTGCTGATTGATTGAAAAATAGCAGGCAGGGAACCATGTAACATAAATTGTTTTTAAATATTTTTTTCATTTAGTTAGTTTTTTGATTGGTTGTAAATTTTTATTTCAATTTTAAAATAACCACCGGCTATTATTTTACTACAGGGGTTGACTGTTTTTATCGCTGCCCATTTAGCGATCATCCTTTATTACAATTGTTTCATAATAAAAACCTGGCTACTTTGCCAACGCCTTCCCGCTTAATGCCGGGGCGTTTGAGTTTGTGCCTTTCTCCAATTTTAATTTGCCCACAATAAAATCACCCACCTTTTTGCCGTATTCCGTACTGATGAGGCAGGTGGGGTGGAAGTGTATGCCGCCATAAAACCTTGCCATGTTATTTTCATCCGAAGCCTGGCGAAATGAAGTGAATGAACGGTTAGGGATACCAAATTCAAGCTCGCTGGTATCAGTATAACTGAAATTATCACCATACATTTTGGTTAATGCTTCGGCAGCGGCGGAGGACACGGTACTATGGCCACAGGTATATTCAGGGAATGGGGGCGTTTGTAAATAAGGCCTCCATTCGGGGTCAATGTATTTATTGATCACCGTTTCGGGCCTGGCCATATTACTCCTGAATTTTTCATCCCAGCATTGAATAAAAGCATCGAACATGCAAATGGAAGTAAGTGTATAAGCAGCTACGGTTTTGGCAAAATCAGCTTTTGCTTTTATAGCGGCAATACCTACGATATTCATCCAATGGCCGGGTGGAGAAAACTTTTTAGTCATGAACTGTACGTGCCCGCTTACATGCAATTCGTTGGGCAGGTCGTTCCAAAACATGGCGATATGTTTTTGCTCATCCGTAAGGCTGTCAATTGCATTTTTTGTGGCCATCACCTGCTTATAATAAGCGCCATTTTTATCAGTCATGTTAAAAGCTAACGGGCGTGGGGGCATGAACTGGTTTGAACTGTCCATTACAATGCCTCTTATTTCGTTCCAATGCGGCTCCATTGCGCTTGTATATGCCGGAGGCGTGGGTACCCAACGCCCGGGTGTATCTATTACGGTATATCTGGATGAACTTCTTGTTTGCAGGTAATTATCTTTTTTACTCCAGGCTAAGACCGCTTTTGCGATCGTATCCGAAAAAGCCAGCGAATTGTCAAACATCTCATCTGGCATACCTTCTTTTTTTACAAGGGTTTTTAAACTGTCCACGTAATCCTTCATGCTACCTTCGGGAAATGTAACCGCCTCGCCCACTTTGCAAAAAGCCAGCAGAGCGGAGAACTCAACATCCACCAGTTGGGTTGTATCCAATGATGGCATGGTGGTGAGCCCTTTTATTTGCCCCGCCAATGATTGGTATTTGTGAGGATATGCGGCTGCTATACATTCATACGCAGCTATATTGGCATAGGTATAATTGCGGGAGGCGACGATGGGAGAGAAATTATTAAACTTTACCACCTCGTTCAGTTCCTTTACCGTTTTGCAATAAGAATATGGGTCGGCAAAATAGGTGGCTGGCACAGGTTTATTTTGCGTACAGGAATAAGCAAATAAAGACACAACTATAACGATCAATAGTTTTTTCATAAATAAAAAATAGCAGGTGAGAGTATGAACTGTCCTGATGGTGTTAATGCTGTTTAATACCATGCAAGTTTTTTTGCAAAAAGGGAATTACCTATCACCCAACCTTGTATTAAGGTGCATGTATTTAGGACAGTTGTGAAAATTAAATGAAGGAATTATGTCAAATGATCCGGAGGTTGCTCAACTGATTTAGTAAAGAAGGAATTTACAAATAAGTTGTTATGAATAAAATAATTAAAAGAGAGGTGGGTTATTTTGAACGCAATGGTTGAGGTTTGATGTTCTTCAAATTCACTAAGGATTTTCTGAAAAGATTTTGCATCAGACGGAGACTTCTTTTTGTTATTGGATTGCTGAAAGTCCGAAGCCAGTTTAGAAAAATCAGCTTTTGCAGCCTGTATCTTCATCTTGGCCGTATTAGGGATACAAAGCATTTCAAGTGAATCGTTGTAAATGCGGCATTTTACGTATTTGTAATAAACACCTTCTATTTCAATTTCGCCATCTATCCGCTGGAATGTTTTTGAATTTTGATAATAAGGCAGATTGGTCGGCTGCTTAATTGAAATTAAGTGGTGATCCTCATAATTATTTTCATCCAATGCCAGTTCCATTTTTATATTTTCCTGTTTTTCGAGGAAAGATGCGACGAGCCTGTATCCAAAAAGATTGAAGGAGAAGATTCCCAAAAGTAATATGGCAGCGAGTTGTTTCATTAAATAGAGGTTGCAAAATAGGATAATTTTCAGGTTTTGCCAATAAAAATTTGGGACATATAAATTTAAAATTGCCCCGAATGGACGAATACTCATAAATGAATTTTGACCTTTCACCGTAAATTTCGTTACAATTTTTTTTTAAATAAGGTATCAACTCCAATAGATTATTCTGCATTACTAATTTTTAAAAGGGCTTTTCGTGTGCATCCCAAGTTGTAGCTGCTGCCTTCAGTTTGTGACCGGTGAGGGCACCGGCCACGGCTGTCGATTTATTTAGTAACTTCATATAAACGTTTAAATATGACTATTCAGGATAAAAAAAAACAGGTATTAGCTTTACTTAGTAATACGAATGACAGTACACTCATAGAGGAAGTATTTGATATTTTACAACCCTATGTTTCAATAAATGAAGTTGATATTGAACAACTTCCTAACCAACTCCAGCTAAAAATAAAGAGGGCTTTTGAAGATTATAAAAATGGAAATTATATTACACATGAAACGATAAAAGAAAAAATTGCAGTATGGCTTAAATAAAACCTCACAGGTTTTAAAAACCTGTGAGGTTTATAGTAGCAGTCTGCCAAATATAACGCAATTAAAGATCCCCAATGGGATGCCGTACACGAGTGCGACGCAACTATGTTTAATCAGGGTTCAAAAGCTGGGTTCAAAAAAATAAATAACCTGCATTACAGATATAGTCAAAGATATTTACGTTGACTGATTTTACTTCACAATAAAAGTCTTCTTCTCCGGCCCAATCCCTTTTAGCGTAAGGCTTTTCCATTGCTTTGGCAGGGTTGATTTTATTTGAGTGATCCCAACCGGCGTTATTTCCAGCCCACCAAAACCATTTAACACCGCCTGCAAAATACCTCCTGCCCCGGTTGCGAAATATGGATTGGTACCTCCTTTGGTTTCAGCAATTACATTAAAGGGTGGCAGTAGATTTGGCACATAAGAATCCTTGAAAAAATGAAAAGCTTTTTCATTGTCGCCGATCCTTGCATACAGCAGGGCGAAAATAGCCTGTGTCATTGCAGGTGTACCCTCATTTGGCACCCGTACTGAATAATAATCCAGGTCCTTTTTTACTTGCTTTAGTTCCGTAATTTCTTTCAAAGGATAGGCCAATAAATTAACATCGGCCTGCTTAATCCCTTCGCCTTTATAGGTTGCATGTTCATTGGTAACGCCATCGGGCAATTTTAAAATTGGGATATTGTTGGCCACATTCATCCAATCCGGATCTGTAGTAATACCTAATATTTTCGCTGCTTCCGTTGCGTATTTTAAATTGGCTTTGGCGGCGGCATTGGTAAATGCGTTGTTGTCCACATTCTCGGCCCACTCATCAGCGGCCACCACATTTTTAATATCATATTTTCCGGGGCCGTTTCTTTCCACCCGGCTGACCCAAAAGTCGGCAGTGTTTTTTAAGATTGGCCAGCCCTTTTCCCTTAGCCAGTTTTTATCCTGCGTTACCGCATAATAGTTCCAGGCGGCAAATCCTACACAAGCGGTGATATGATGTTCAAAGGGCCCGCTAAGCGCCCATACCGGTGTTTCTTCCACGCCGGTTTCCGCACTTTCCCATGGATACATCGCCCCTTTATAGCCTTTGCCAAAAGCATTTCGTTTGGCGGCTTCCAGGCGTTGAAAACGATATTCGATCATACTCTTCGCCAACTCGGGATGCATTTGTAAAATGGCCGGAAACATCCACAATTCGGTATCCCAGAATACATGGCCATTGTATCCCAACCCGCTTAATCCCATTGGTGACGGGCTGTTGGAAGAACCTTCTCTTACAAATGAATAGAGATGGTATAACATGCTATGCACATCCTGCTGGGTTTGTGCAACTTCTCCCGCAAGGGCGGGAGTTGCAGCCTCAATGGTGATATCACTTGTCCATAATTCGTCCCAGGCTTTATCGTGCATTGCTATCAGCCTTTCACGACCTTGCAATTTTGCAAAAATGGTCAGGCGTTCGGCTTCGTTGAGCGGATCATCATGATGAGCGGAAGTGATGGAAGAACCTACAATAGAATAACGGTAGTTTTCACCGGTTTTCATTTTTTTCGCAAACTTCATCAGGTGCATGTTATTATCCCACATTTCGTGAATTACCCGTGGCCCGCTGCCATGTGCTTCGCTGAAAATATAGGCGTTGGATGCACACAATAATAATTTGCCTGTGGGGCTTTTAGCCGTGGAAGTCAATAAGCTGATGGTGGTATGCGGGCGGTCTATCTCATTATAATAATTTTGTACCTCTTTTAATGCATCGGGCGCTTCCATTATACTTGCACTGCCCAGGTTACAATCTTTTTTAGCGGTAACGGTTACATCCATCAAAACGGAATAAGGCAAGTGCCGTAAAGAATAATAAGTATAGGTTACTGTTGCTACATCTTTATAATCGAAAGAGGTGGTGAAGCTGGCATGCTTCATATCCAGCGATTGACGCATATTGGTAACATCATTATTGGCCAACCGCCTGCCATCAATTTCCATATACATGTTGAGTAAATTGAAACTTCGGATAAAGTTGCTTACCCGGCCCCGTCCGTATAAATCATAAGCGCCGGCAAGCACCACGTCCTTTACTTTAAATGCTTCGGGGCTGCTTACTATACCTAACATTCCGTTGGCAACTGTGATGCCGTAATAATTGGCTGGGTTGATATTGGTGGCGGTGATTTTCCAGGGATCCTGCGCCGTTGATGCAATTGCTGTTACCAGCAAACAATAAGATATAGCAAAGCGTTTCATGAAAAATAATTTAATGAAAATATATCCGGTGAATTTAACTTTATTTGCCAATATTTTGATTACGGATAAA
>JANOTW010000331.1:0-19086 GCA_031416575.1 Ferruginibacter sp. | reverse complement strand
GCGGTGGGCAAATCTTCTGCTGTAGCGCTGCTGCGTACTGCAACGGATAAATTATTTTGATTGCCCGACAATTGACGGTAACCTTTTATAATTTCTTTCTTCACTTCATCAGGCAGCAAAGCATTTGATACCATCGTTCTGCATTGTTTGGCTATTTCCGGAAGATTGGAAAGCGATTTGCTATCAATTGTATTCAATAATTGGCTGAGTGTATCCGTAAGTTTATTCTGTGAAAGAAAATAACGGTAGCTTTCAACCTTTACGGCAAAACCATCCGGCACCTCAATGCCCATAGGTTGAAGTTTATTAAACATTTCGCCCAACGATGCATTCTTACCGCCCACTTCGGGCAGGTGAGTAAGATTGATTTTATTAAATGGGATGATATAAGCGTTCATTTTTTTGTCTTTTAGAAGCCCCCCCAAACCCCTCCAAAGGAGGGGCTTTAAGAGTCTTTGTTTTTAAATAGTCATTACCATATTACACTTCTTCAATTACTCTTCTTCCGGTACTATCAACAAAGGTTTCGTAGTTACGTATGCCATATTTTCCGTAAAGCTTTTTATGAAAAAATTTTCAAGAAAGTTTTTTTTACGCCGTACCATTGCCAGCATATCATAAGGGAATTTCTTATCCAGATTTTCCATTGTTTCAATAACAGAAGATGTTTCCAACAAGTGAAATTTCATTTTGGATTCATTAAAAAGCTTTTGCAGGGAAAGTGCATAAGTATCAAAATCAGCTTTTTCCTTTTCTTTTTCAGCTTCTGCCGTGTAAATGGGGAGAAAATGTAAAACAGTTACATCCGCGTTGTAAAGCTTTGCCATAGCAACTACCAGCATTAAAGCCTTCTTGTCTGTTTTCTGATAGTTTGTAGCAAATACGATTTGTTCCAGCGCTTTCAATTCATATTTTTCAGGAACCAGCAACACGGGAATGCCTGATATTTCCATGACACGGCCTGCTGTAGAACCTATAATTGTTTTCCTTAAACCACTGGCTCCCTGGGTACCCATTACTATCAGGTCAATATGGTTGTCTTTTGCAAAACCGAGCATATTTTTAATAATAGGGTTATGCCCTAATGCAATTGAAACCGGCACATCCATCCCGTTTGCCATTACTTTCTTTTTAAACCGCTCCAGCCTTTTTCCAAGGTCATTTTCCGTTTGCTTGTTGCTATCAGCGCTTCTTTTATCCAAAGCTACAGAAGAGGTTCTTTCCACAGCGGTGTACGCATGATAAAGAATAATCTTTCCGTTGCTTTTTAAAGCCATTTCCAAAGCAATACGAAATGCTTTTTCGGACGTGGGTGAAAAGTCGGTAGGTACTAATATTCGTTTCATTTTATCAATTTTAGCCTCCATCCCCTAAAGGGTTGTCAGAAGCCTTATGTTTAAAATATTCATTACTGTTTTCCCGGAATAACCAGCAAAGGGATTTTTGTATGATAGCTCATTCGTTTAGTCATGCTGGGATGAAAGATACTGTTCCAAAAGTTTCTCTGATAAGTAACCATCGCCAGTATGTCAATTTCGTTTTCTTCAATATGCTTCTGCAATGTTTCCTCAAACTCTTTACCGAAAAGATGCGTAACAGAAAGCATTTCTTCATTATACTGCTCCTGCAGTTTTTTTTCATATTGAGGAATTTTACGGGTATGCTCCAGGAAGGTTACCGCTTTATCATCATCCTCATCGGTAAATACCGCTACCTGTACTTGCGCCAGGTATAAATGAGACAGTTCAAACAAAAAATCCAGGATAGCATGCTGTTCCTCAAAATGATTTGTGGCCAATAAAATATTAACGGGTTTTTTCCATTCATACTCATAAGGTATCACCATAACCGGCACTTTGCTATTACCAATTACTGTAGCGGTTTTACTGCCCCATAATTTTTCTTTTATGCCACTTGCCCCATGGGTGCCCATTACTACCAGGTCAATATTTTTTTCTTCTGTTGCCAAAAAAATAGCTTCATTTACTGTTGCGTTAACTATATAAGTATTCACAACTACCCCTTCTGTTTCTTCAATCGTGTTTTTTAACTGTATTAATTTATTTTCCATTTCATCAATAAGAGATTGGTTAAACTCTTTGTTTACCCCCATATAATCAGTATAAGTGTTGCCCTTTACTTCAAAAGCATGAAGGAGGGTAACTTCTACCGGAAGAATTTTGGCTAACTGAACAGCAAAATCAACTGCCTTATTAGCGCAGGCAAAAAAGTCGGTTGGTACTAATATTTGTTTCATGTGAATAAAATTTACCCCCATTCCCTAAAGGGGTATTAGAAAACCGTTTGGCGATGGAGTATTTTAAATAATTAATTTTTGTTCTCATTTACTTTGTTTGCGATAATTTATTTCTTCTTAAATCTTTTTAATCAGGGCCTTTAACCTTTCATGTTCTTTTGGCGTAAGCTGATGAAGCATCAGGTATTCCAAGATGCACATCAGGCTTATCACTCCCACAAAAATGTTCTTCCGCATTACCGGGTAATTTCTGTAAGGGAAAGCAGCCAGTGTTTTAAACCCTTTTTCCACATCATCATCTGCATTAAAAAAAACCAGGTTTTCTTTCATCAGGTTTTTTACCGGCAGGTTATAATTTTTTTCAGCCACTTCATTAATAATACGCATACGGTGTATGGTGCCGATTGGTTTACCAGCTTCCATCACCAAAAAATGTTTGGCATGATTGGTCATCAGGGTACCCATAACTTCCTGTATGGTGCTATGCGCCTGCAAACTCTGGTAATCATTTACCACTACTTCACCAAATGTTATTTCCCTTATTAAGGACCGGAGATGAAGCACATATTCTTCTGTATGCACTGCTGCAAAAATCAACAGGCTTACAACAAGCAATAACAGGTTGAGATAAACAATACCGGCCACGAAAAATGCCACTGCAAGAATTTTACCTGTGATGATTACAATGCCGGTGGCTTTAAAATAATTCATCTTTAACCCAAGCAATACTCTCAGGATGCGTCCGCCATCCAGCGGAAATGCAGGTATCAGGTTGATGGCGAAAAGCCCCAGGTTAACTAAATGAAGTTTGTATAATAAATCATTTTCATGAATGATATCAAAATGGCTTGCAATATTCCATATCGGTTCGTGGGCTTGTATAAAAGGCAGCAATAATCCGGCTATTGCAAGATTTACCAAAGGACCGGCAAGGCTAATCAGCAATTCTTCTTTCGGGTTTTTTGGAAAATTCTCATAAGAAGAAATACCTCCGGTGGGTAACAGCGTTATTTCATTGGTCTGAATATTAAAACGTTTGGCTGTCCAATAATGCGCCAGTTCATGAATTAAAACGCTCCCAAATACCAGCCCAATAAAAACCAGCGACCAGATAATTTTATCAAATGTCAGTCCGTTTACCGTATTGACCGCAATTACCCAAACCAGCACAATTAAAAAAGTCCAGTGCATTTTAATAGCCATTCCTTTTATACTGCTGAGTTTTATACTTCTTTTCATCTTTATAGTTTTACAAATTCATTATACTTGAAAATCCTTCTTAAAAAAGCTCCCCTTTTGTGGCAACTTCGCTATGCCTGTTATAAGAGGCTGTGCCGGAAGCTCCGGATGCTGTATTACGGAGCAACACAATTCCTCCCATATCTTTCAGCAAACCAGTTTCAGTAATTTCAATACGGTTGCCCCTTACCAGGAAATTTTCAATTTGACTTATCAACTCATCTGTTATTTGAAAAATGACATTACCCGTTTTTGATGATTTTTGCAATTGATGTTTTAAATGTTTATCCATCAGCAATAATCCATCCGCTCTTTTGCGAAAAGCCTGCAAAACTGGTTCTGTATTAGAAATAAGGACATTGGCTTTTTGCGCAAGCAGTACCCGGCCTGCAATAAATTTTGACTGCCAGTTATTCCATTGGCGGGTAATTTCTTTTACGAAAGACTGTATTATTTCATTGCTGAACGGTGATGCATGATACAATAGTGTAAAAAACCTTTTTGAGTAAGATGAACAATTGCAAAATCCCTCAACCATGTTTGGCCTGCCCGTAACAAAAACAGGTTTTTCATTTTTGCTGTTCAGTAATTCAATTACATTAGAAGCATTTTTAAATAAATTTACCGGGCATGTTACATTGGTTTGTTCATATACTTTGCGAAGCTGTTTGTTGTTATAATCATATAGGCAGACACTTCCTTCATTTAAAACAAAATAATAGAAATCTGCTTCCTGTTGCATGTTAGCTGCCAAATCAAGCAACGAAACAGACTTGCTGAAAAACAAAACCGGCTTTACCGGGAAGTTGAGATAAATTAGTCTTTCCTCTCCGGGAGTAAGTATTATTGCAAGGCTTTTTCGGTGTGTGTTAAAATTTAATTGGGGAAATAGTTTCTCCAACCGGGTAAGTACTATATTGGTGCATTCTTCACTATACCGGCCCTTCAGTTTTGTTTTAACGATTTCAATAGCATTATTCCAAACTGACTGAATGGATTTTTCATCCCACATGGAGGGTTGAAAAGGGATAGCCAAACCCAATGATGAAAAAACCAGCTTAGGTTTACTGATTGATATTTTGATAATATTACCTCCATAAACAGCAGATATACTTTTACTCTTTGAATGAGTTGTTTTTCTTTGTGTAATATTCTCTTCATAAACGGCAGGCATCATTTTATATTTTAGTTGTGTTGAATAAATATTACTTATTGTGTGCTATAAACAAAGGCGTATCCAGTTCTTTCATCAAAGTGTCAGCCATACTGGTTTTAAACCATCGTGAAAGTTCACTTCGCCGGTAGGCGCCTAACACTACCAGTTCGTTTTCTTTGCGGTTACGCAAATAACCAAGTATCAGCTCCTCTGCATTGCCTTTGGCAACAGTGTAATTTGCTTTAGGGAAATGCCTTTTAATAAACTCCCTCATCAATTTATTATCCGGTAAGTGAAGGTTTGCCATTCGGGTGTTTACTGTATAAACCTCAACAGGTAAATCCTGGAGGTTGCCAAACAAATAGCTGAACATTTTTACCGCATATAAAGCTGAAGGCCCGCCATCATACAGCAATACAATTTTATCAACCGGCTTAAAACTATTCGGCACCACCAGCACCGGGCATTGCACATCACCCAGTAAATCTTTCATGAAACGGGTAGGTGGTTCTTCCTTATATTTTGTAAAGGTTTCATATTCGTTTATAATAATAAGGTCGGCAAACATACTTTCATGCTTTAATTCCTGAAGGGCAATGCTTTTATCCCTGTGAATGGAAAATGTAATTTTTGCTTTTTCACAGGCTTTTTGAAATTGTTGTGCCGCTTCATCTCTTTTCTTTTTATCCTTCGCATCCAGGTTTTTTATTGCTGCATCATAGTCTTTATAAGTTTTCATCACTTTGGTTACACTGTAGGTGCGGTAAATGAACTCATCTAAGAAAACACCTACAAGGTGGGCATTGGCGGTTTGTGTTATTTGAATGGCGTAGTCCAATGTACTTTTGGACATTTTGTATCCATCAAAAACGGCTAAAATTTTTTTCATTGATAAATAGTTTTATGGATGAGTAATAAAAACCGGCATATCCAGCGTTTTTAAAATATTCTCCGCTTTACTTTTTTTAAAAAACCGCGAAAACTTACTTCTGCCATAAGCCCCGAATGTTACCATACAATCTCTTTGTTTGGAAAGATGAGAGAGTATGGCAGCAGAAGGTTTCCCCATTAGTATTTTAAATTCCACATTTGTATAATGATGCTGCAGGTATTCTTTGATATATCTTTTATGCTTTGTTGCTTCATCTTCATTTTCTGTTACATACAAAAGCGTAATTTTTTTATCCCGGAAATTGGGAAACAAATATGTGAACTGCCGGATAGCATACATAGAAGAAAAACTTCCATTGCTGGTAAAAAATACCTCGTTAATTTCCTGCATGTTTTTGGGCATCACCATCACAGCGCATTGAGCATGGGTTAAAACTTCTTCCGCGAATTTTGTAGGTTCTTCTTCATAGCTGATGCCAAAAGATAAATCATCTGACATTAACAGCAGGTCGGCAAAGCGGCTTGCTTCAATGGTTTCATCTTCGGGTATTCCCCTTGCCCTGATAAAATTGCCGCTTAACCTCTTTTCAATACAGGCTTCTTTATATTCTTCAATATTTTCATTACTGATTTCTTTTTTAATTTCATTACTTTTTTCATCTGAAAACTGATATCCTGCTAAATGCCCGTCTTTGCTAAATGGCACCTGCACCTGCACCATATTTTCCAAAAAAAGTGCGGTAACTTCAGCATTAGTCAGCCTGGCAATATAGGCCGGAAAGTTAAGCTGATCTTTACTGAAATTCGCTGCATCTAATACAAGTTGTATTTTCATATAAAAGAAAGTTGAACGTGTAAAATAATTTATCAGGATCCATGGGGCAATGATTTTCATCAGACAAACAGATGATTTGAACACCCAAAGAACTGTTAACAAATTTTTCAGTTGGGAAAGGGATAGAACAGCAAACTAACAGGCTTCAACCTGCAAATACTACTACGCTCATTGCTTAAGCTTACATAGTACACAGTAAAACCGGTGCAGGTTGGTTACTTCGCCGGGATAGCCAGTACCGGAATTTTAGAATGAAAAGCCATTTTCTTTGTCACACTTTTTCTCATGAGCCTTTCCCAAATGTTTTTTGGGTAGGTAATCATGGCAATAATATCTACTTCGTTTTTAGTATCATAATTTTCTACTGTTTCTTCAAATTCTTTTCCTTCTAACAATTCGCCTTTAAAGGCAACACCGGGAAAAGTTTTCTTTAAAAAATCCATATAATGATTCAATTGCCGGCCGTTATAAATGTAATCAGTGGCATCTGCAGTATTGGTATCAACAAATACAGCAACATGGATGGTAGCAGAAAATAGTTTTGCTACTTCAACAATCTTATTCAGCAGGTCCGTGTTTTCTTCAAAGTGGTTGGTGGCAAACAGGATACCATCAGGTTCATCCATTTCATATTCATCGGGTATGGCAAGTACGGGTATTTTTGTTCTGCCGATAGTACCTGCTGCCACACTACCCATAAAAATTTCTTTCAGGCCGGCGGCCCCTTTGGTGCCCATTACTATCAAATCTATTTGCTGCCCTTCAGCAAAATCAAGAATTGAAGTGCTGACTGTGCCTTTGGCTAACTCTGTTTCTATTTTAATATCAGGGTAAGTTGTAGCAATAGCACTCCGGCTTAATTCAAGCTCCCTCAATCTTGCATTGGTTACCTCCGTCAGGTATCGTTCATGCAATGGAAATGGCTGCCTGATGCTATCTGCAACAGGTTCAATTGTATGCAGTAAAAAAATAGTTGCTCCATTTTTCTTTGCAATTTCCGCGGCATACACAGCGGCCTTCATGGCGTTGGCTGAAAAATCGGTGGGAACAAGTATCTTTTTCATAACTTTAAATGATAGGGTTACTATTATTTGTGATAGAAATACAAATTTAATTTATATCCTTTTGTAATATATGACATAAATCATGGCTGTCAATGATTTGGGTAGGGTTTTCTGCATCCACTACCGAAGCCTGCTGACATTCCAAATCCAGTTCCCAAAAAAGTAACTATTTCATAACCTAATAAGCTAAAAGCGAAGTCATCAAAACCCATTATTATATTAAAATTATGCCTAATTAAATGCAGTGCTTTTATAAAGACTTTAGATATGAATAATAAAAAATATTTTCCTGATACTTAAAATATTCGCTGCCTTACGCTCTTTTCCCCCTGAAAACTTACTATTTCCACAGCTTCTGGTTGTGTTACTGCGCAATTTTCTTACCTATTCAGGCAGAAAAAATAGCTATGGAAGAATTCCATATTATGTGCAAGTCGTTCTATAATAACGAGGAAAACCCTATATTAAAAATGCCTTACCTGCACAGCATGAAAAATGACCATAGTCATTCAGGTGAATGATTACAACCCTAAATAAACTGTTAAACAAATACATTGAACTTATATGAAAAACCTGGGTAAATGGCGAATCAACTTCTGCGGGGATATGTAGCAGCGGTTGGTTATCTTGCTGGTATTGCCAGTACCGGTATTTTAGAATGAATAATTATTCTTTTTGTTTTGCCTTTTCTCAATAGCTTGTCTAAAAAAACTTTTGGATTAGTTATCATAGCAATAATTTCCACTTTTTTTCTATCATTATATTCTTCAATAGCTCCTTCAAATTCCACTTTCTCCAGTAGGTATATTTAAAATTCTTGCCGGGGAAATGATCCCTGCAAAAAATACTATATAGCGATTCTACCCAGGACACTGTATATGCGTTCAGCAGTTGCTGCTTTATCTGTATCCACCAATATGACAACATAAATAATTGCTGAATAAAGTTGTGCAAGGCCAACTAATGTTCGCAATATTGTTCTAATCAAAGTGTTTGGTGGCAAAATATATTGCATCGGATCCGTTCGTTTCCTATTTGTCTGGCAGGGCACACAAAGGTGCTTTTATTTTAACGATAGTACCTGCCGCCTTTATAGCATTTGCAAAATAGGGAACCAGGATTATTACAGGTTATTGCAACCGCCCATTCAAAAAGGGAACCTGCGGATTAATTACTCCGAATAGGAATATCCCCGTCATAAGTCAAACTAATTTCAGTTGTACAGCCATTCTTACTAATGAAGCAGTATTCCTGGCCCCCAGTTTAGCCAGCAGGTTTTTTCTATGTGTATCCACTGTGGCGCCGCTGATGAATAATTGCCCGGCAATTTCATTGTTCGTCATTCCTTCCGCGATAAGCCCCAGCACCTCTTTTTCCCTGCGGGTAATAACAGGCGTATTATTTCGGGTATCCGTATTTCTTAACGCCACGGCGGCATCAAAACTTAAAAATACTTTTCCTGTCACCACTGTATGTATGGCTTCCATCAATTCCTCACGGGTTGCATTTTTAATAACATAGCCGGAAGCGCCGTTACCAATCATTTTTTCGATAAAGCTTTGCTGGTTAAAAGTACTTAGGCCCAAAATAAAAACAGCGGGGTATTTTTCTTTTACTTCCTTACATAATTCAATACCACTTTTATCGGGCAGGCTAATATCCATAAGTATTACATCCGGTTGCTGATGCAGCAAAAATGCCAGGCAGGATGCGGCATTGGTGGCATGCCCCATCCATTCGATGCTGGTGTCATTTTGTAATAATGAATGAAGGCCTTCTATCACCATATAGTGATCATCAACTATAAAAATTTTAATTGCCATGTTTCTTTTTCTCCATCTGGTGAAACAGATGGATTTTTAAATATTTAGTTCTATATGAACGGAAGTCCCTTCATCATTTTTAGATTGCACATCCAGGGTGCCTTTTAAAAAACTTACCCGGTTTTGAATATTGCTCCAGCCCATTCCTTTTGATTGATTAAGTACGGATGTATCAAAACCCTTACCATCATCTTCCACCGTTACGGATAAGTGGCCATCACTTGAGGTAACTTGTACGATAGCGGTTTTGGCCGCAGCATGCTTCATCGTATTATTTATCAGTTCCTGCACTATGCGGTAAATGGTGATGGATGTTATTTGTTCTATCACTGTTTTTTCCAGTCCGATTGATTGATAAGAAACCTGTAAAGCTCCGGATTTTGTTATTTCATTACAAAAATCTTTCAGGGCGGTGTCCAATCCAAATTTCACCAATGCTTCAGGCATCATATTATGGGCCACCCGGCGCATTTCCTGAATGGAGCTGTCCAGCATATCCATGCTGCGTTCAAAGGCCTGTGCGTTTTCAGGCGTCATGATTAAATTTCCTTTCATGGTATTTAATGAAAATTTTATTCCTGATAACATTCCTCCCAAACCATCATGCAAATCTTTCGCTAACCTTGTGCGCTCCCGTTCTTCACCTTTTAAAACGGCTTCGGCTGCCGTGAGTTGTTGTTGTGTTTCTAATTCCGAGATGCGTTGCTGCTGAAGTTTCTGCCTGTGTTTATAGTTGCGATAGGCAAGTATTGCGATTATCAGGGAAGTTACAGCGCCAGCTATCAAAGTATAATTAAGCATATCTTTTTGGCGGATTGATAGCCGTTGCACTTTTTTATCCGCCTCCAGTTGCCCTATCTGCAATTCTTTATTGCCTGATTGGTATTTTGCTTCAAGTTCATTCATCTGGCTGCGATTATTCCTGATAAGCAACGAATCATTTACTTGTACAAGTTCCTTAAGATAAGTGTAAGCCCCATTGATATTGCCCAACTTTTCTTCCACTACTACCAGGTTTTCCAAACCATATATTAGTATCTGGTCAAGCCCTAAAGACCTGGCTAATTCCCTGGATTTTTTAAGATGAATATTCGCATTGATGTAGTCGCCTTTTTGCATGTAATCGTACCCGATCTCTTCAATTAGTCCGCATATTTCATATTGGTTATTTATCTTTTCCATAAATGCCAGCGACTTTTTTCTATTTACCAGGGCCGAATCGTATAATTGCCTGCCATCACTAAAATATTTTCCTATCAGATTATACGCCTTACCAGAACCATAATAATTTTGTATTTCGGCAGCCCTTTCCACGTTCTTGCGAAGCGGCGCCAGTACACTATCATATTGCTTCAACTCCAACCTTATTGACATCTCCTGGTTAATGGCGACAACCACTTTGCCGGGGTCATTCATTTTAGCAGCAGCGATATTTACTTCCCTGGCATATTGCAAAGCTTTTTCATTATCCTTTAAAAATGTATAGATCGTAGCAAGATTGATGTAAGGAAAAAAATACAAACTTTCTTCACCAATTTCTTTAAAAATTTTTGCAGCAGCCAGATACTTGTCTGTGGCAGAACCGTATTGCTGGCGCTGATGATAAATAACGCCATAGTTATGTGTCAGTAGTCCTTCCTGCCTTCTAAACAACCTTTCTTTACTGTCTTTTACAATTGCAAAAGCCTTATCATAAAAAAGTTTGCCACTATCAAGCGCTGATCTGTCAATATATAAAACCCCCCTTAACCTGTACGCTGTCGCCAGGCCAAGCGGATAATTAATTTTTGCCGCAAGCAGCATTGATTGCGCTACTTTTTCCGCTGCCTTCGCCGGATCTAAAAATTGTAATTTACTTGTCAGGTCATTTAAGCGATTAACTTTAACCGTATCACCGGGTAAGTTGCTGATTAATTTTTCCAGGCTGTCAACAACCCGTTGCTGAGCGTTTAGCGTTGTGCAACAACAACAAATCAGCACAATTGGTAATAAATAGTATCTCATGCGGTAAAATAATCTTTTACGACCATTTTGCAAATAAAACGAATTGCAAACCCAAAGCCGCTCCCCTTTTTCCATGATTTTTCGCCTTTTAAAAAATATCCCGTTTTTAAGGGATAAGATTATTCTTTTGAAACGTTCATTTTTACACATCAATAAAATTTAACCTCAAAAACTACTAATCATGAAAAAGTTCTTTTCCCTCATCGCTTTTGCAGCCTTCATCCTAACTGCCTTACCAACCCAGGCTAAAATCTGGAGAGTTAACAATAATCCAGGTATTACCGCCGATTTTACAACTTTTAACGGAGCGGCAACGTCCGCATCTGTTTTAGCGGGGGATACCCTTTATATGGAACCAGGCAATACTGTTTATGGAACCTCAAGTTTTTAACTCACTTTTTTAACCCTTGCGAAGTAAACCGCGGATTCATTTTAAGGGTAGTTGTTTTTCATGCTGAATTTTAAAAATTAACTATATGAAAAAGATAATTACGCTGATACTTTTTACAGCGCTCCATTTTTATGCAATGGCACAACCGGCAAATGATGATATATGTTCGGCAACTCCATTAACGGTATTAATCAGCGCTGATCCATGCGTGCCTAATATCATATCTACATCAGGCGCCACTTTTGCAAACCTGGCATTTCCTCCTGGTAGTTGCGTTGGCGCCAATAGGTTAGATACATGGTATAAATTTACATCCCCGGGTGATGTGATTTATTTATACCTCACCTTCCAGGTAGTGAGTAATGTTGAGTGCGAAGTTTTTTCCGCGGCATCCTGCAATAGTACACTTACAAGGGTTTATTGCAACAATTATTTGGGACATGAAATTAGTGTGCCAATACCAGGGCTTGTTGCCGGTACTACTTATTACGTGAGGATCAGCAATGTCTTTAATGCAGGTATTCCAATTGGGCTGTGCGCTTTTACAGGTATGCCTGCATCAACTTCAAGAATTGGCATAAACACTAATTTTCCGCAAAATAATCTTGATGTTGCCGGGGATGTGAATTTTAGGAATAGCGTAAATTTCAAGAGCAACCTGGGCATAAATGAACCGGCGCCAAAATTCCCACTCACATTCAGCAGCATCCTTGGAGATAAAATATCGCTTTTTGGAAATACTGCTAATGGTCCCCATTATGGTTTAGGCATACAAGGGGGCCTGCTCCAACTTCATTCCGATGCTGCCGCGGCGAGTATTGCATTTGGCTTTGGCAGCAGTACAAATTTTAATGAAAGGGCACGCATTATTAACCAGGGCGAATATGGAATGACGATGAAGGGAAGATTACAATTGGGCTCCGGTACACAATCCGCAGGCCTTTGGTTAACCAATATCGCCAATACGCAAAATGTTGCTTTCATTGGTTTGGCCAGCGATAACCAAGTTGGATTTTTCGGGCCTGGTGGTGCCGGTTGGGGGCTTACCATGAATACCACCAACGCTAATGTCGGCATTGGCCTTAATGGAGCTAACCCCACCCGCCCGCTATCTTTCCCCGCATCAATAGGTGAGAAAATATTATTGTATCCCGGTGCCTCAGGGGAAGTGGGCATTGGTGTGTATGGAAACGAGTTGAGGATACATGCAGACAACCCCGGCGCAAAAGTATCTTTTGGCACACAGGATAATGCAGGCGTATTTACTGAAAATGCATTAGCACAACGCAATGGGGCTTTTGCATTTTCCGTGTTGGGTAGCCTTTGGGTAAATGGAACTACTTATGCCAGCGACGAACGGTTCAAAAAAAATATTACACCCATTACATCTGCCCTGCAAAAATTACTACAGATAAATGGGGTAGAATATGAAATGAAAACCAGGGAATTTTCAAAAAATAATTTTATCGCCAGCAGGCAAATGGGTTTGCTTGCACAAAATGTAGAAAAAATTGTGCCCGAAGCAGTAAATGAAAAAGATGGATATAAAGGTGTGGATTATGCCAGGTTGGTGCCGCTGCTGATAGAAGCCATTAAAGAACAGGAAGCAAGGATACAAATTCTGGAAAACAAACTGAAAAAAAATTAGCATGAATGATATTTCGATACCAACCAATAAAGGGATCAGCCTGCTCTGTTTGCAAAATATCATCCGCATGGAAAGCATCGGCAATGTATGGGCTGAAGTATTTGATAGCCTGCCACGCTATGCGGGGGTATTCCCGAATAAAATTCCGAAAGGCCGGCACAGGCCGGGATTTCGCAATACAGTTATTTGTCCAAACGATATTTCATTTCTCAACATCGTTGCCCGTCCTTCTATACAACCATTCTTTTTTTTGTTGTCCAGGCAGAAGTATTTCATGGCATCATCGTTGCGTCGCACTCGTGTACTGAATACCATTGGGGAACTTTAACTGCGTTATAGATAAAGCAGGCAGTTTTGATTATTAGTCATAATAGAAATCAGGCTAATCAAAAAAATCAGTTTCAATCTGTGGTTCAGACATTTTGTACCGCATACCATTGGGGAACTTTAATTGCGTTGTAATGAGCGGAACATCAGGTGCGGTTATTTGGGTACTCCTGTACTTTTATTTACAGTGCATCGCCTTCAATATGCAATAGCTTTTTCCATTAAACGAAATTGTCAGGAGGTCTGGCAATATAAAAAAAACATCATGAAAAAAATAAGCCTTCTGTTCATTCTCTTTCTTTGCCACTTTTTTGCCAATGCTCAAAATGTAGGTATTGGTACCGCTACTCCAGATGCCAGCGCACAACTGGATATTAAAAGCAGTACGAAAGGATTGCTGATACCCCGTATGAATACAACAGCCGTAGCTGCAATCGTCAATCCGGCCAAAGGATTGCTCGTATTGGATACTGCAAAAAACCAGTTGTTGGTAAATATGGGAACTGCCGCAGCACCCAACTGGCAAACCATTGTTGCCTCCAGCGGATGGAGTTTATCGGGAAACTCAGGAATTGATTCCGCCACGAATTTTATAGGAACACTGGATACCAAACCATTTGTCATAAGGGTGAATAATGTACGTTCGGGATATGTAGATACTATGACCAACAACACTTCATTCGGGTTTAGAGCACTGGACTCTTCCACTACCGGAACCTGGAATACCGCTATGGGTTTTAAATCCCTTTCCGGAAATAAAACTGGTGAAAATAATACAGGCCTGGGTTGGAGCGCTTTAAGGTTTAACACAAATGGTTCTTACAATACAGCATCTGGAGCCTATGGTTTGTACTCTAATACCACCGGAAGCCAAAATACTGCATTGGGCCAGTTAGCCATGTACCTTAATACTACCGGCGGCCAGAATATCGCCATAGGAAGCGATGCAATGCGGTATAATAATTCCGGTAGCAGTAATGTCGGGATCGGGTACACTTCTTTATATTTTAATACAACTGGTTATTCAAATATTGCGGTTGGTACCGGTGCTTTATTTAACACCGGCAACCGCAGCAACCTGGTGGCTGTTGGTGATTCCGCCCTTTTTAATAATGGAAACGGCGCTACCCTGGCAGCACATGGAATAGCCAATACGGCCATTGGATCAAAGGCTTTGTTTAGTAATACTACCGGTTATTATAATACCGCAACGGGATCAAATGCACTAAAAAATAATACAACCGGCGCCCAAAATACAGCCAATGGTACAGGGGCGTTAACCAATAATACAATTGGTGGCGCTAATACAGCTATGGGCCTTAATGCCATGTTTCAAAATTATGTAGGAAATGACAATACTGCTATAGGAAATTTCGCCTTAACCGGTACTGCTGACGGTAGCGGCAATACGGGCCTGGGTAGCGGTGCATTAGGCGCCAACATCACAGGAAATAATAATACTGCGATAGGATATGCCGCCGACGTTAGCTCCATGAATCTTTCTAATGCTACAGCAATCGGTTATAATGCGAAAGTTGCAGCCAGCAATAGTTTGGTATTGGGTGGTACGGGGGCGGATGCTGTAAAAGTAGGCATTGGCATCAGCACACCACAAGCACGGCTGCATGTGGCAGACAGTAATGTATTATTTACCGGCCCTGTTACAATACCCGTCACAACCGCTTATAATCCTCCTGCATCCGGTGCAGGCAGCCGTATGATGTGGTATCCGCAAAAAGCAGCTTTTAGGGTGGGTTGGGTTGATGGTACGCAATGGGACAAAGACAATATTGGCCGTTACTCTTTTTCATCCGGTTATAGTACCAAAGCAACTGGAGAAATTTCCACCAGTATGGGATATTATACAAACGCTAATGGATCTTATTCCACCAGTATGGGGTATGTTTCATACGCCAATGGAATGGGCTCCACCAGTATGGGATTCGGTACAAATGCCAGTGGAGATTTTTCCACCAGTATGGGATATTATACAGAGGCCAGCGGAGGAGGTTCCACCAGTATGGGAGCCTTTACAAAACCCAGTGGGCCTTATTCCGCCAGTATGGGATATAATACAATCGCCAGAGGATATGCTTCCACCAGTATGGGATACTTTACAAACGCAAAATCCGATTATTCTTTAGCAATAGGTAAATTCAATGATACCACCGCCACCAACCGTTTATTTGAAATAGGTAAGGGTACAGCTGATAATACAAGAAGCAATGCAATGACAGTATTGGCAAATGGTAATGTAGGTATTGGCAGTACCAACCCAACTAAGCAAACAGAAATTATTGGTGCAGCAAGTGCAACACCGGTTACATTAGTAATTGGTAATCGTGGTGGATTTGGGCCATCGGCTATGGAATTTGTGAGTGATTACGGTTTGGCTAATCAATGGCGGCCTGGTTATATACGTAGTAATGATATCGGTGGCTTCACCGGTGCGTTGGAATTTTTTACTAATGGCTCTGGTGTTTTATATGGTAATGTTAAAGGGCTTGAAGTAAGAAATGGAGCAACTTATACAGCAACAGGTAGTGTGAACAGCTGGAGTGATGCCCGGTTGAAAAAAAATATGCAGCCTTTTACAAACGGGTTGGATATCATCAATCAAATTAACCCGGTAAGTTTTTATTATAATCAGCAATCCCCTTTTCAAACAGAAAAAATGCAAATAGGGATTTTAGCGCAGGAACTGGAAAAAGTTGCGCCATACATGGTAGATAAAAATGTAACAAAAGATTTTGAGGACCTACGCAGTGTAAATAACCAGGCATATATTTTCTTACTGATTAATGCGGTTAAAGAACAAAATAAAAAAATGGAAGAACAGCAAAAACAAATTGATGAACAAAGAAAAATGATTCAACAACTTTTGAATAAATAGGGAATGAAAAAAGTATTCGCATTTATAATTACGTTTTTCTGTTGCATGATTTGTACAGCACAAAACGTAGGGATTAATACGCAACCATGTTGATAAAGCAATAAAATTTCAACACCTGAAAGTATTAAAGCAACGCTTGAAGAAAGTTCAAAAACAAAGTGAAAAAATACATGAAGAAGATAAAATCAGAACTCTTCAACCTTCCTTATAAATTAAAGGGTTATTCGCAAATAGAAATCGCTTCCATATATTCAAAAGTACAAGGGTACACAAATAAACCGCGGCTGGTGTTTCGCTGATTATCCCGATGCATCGGGAGGAAAAGATGCCCAATGATATGCGGTACAAGAGCCCCGCCGCGGCGGGGAGGACGCCAGGCATTCAAATTATCTTAACCCTGCCTGACTGCGCCAGGCAGACAGGGCCTTTTTTATAATGCAGGCCCTTAATAATGCGAACTAAATACATTTTACTATTCAGACAACATAACGTGGGAAAAGATCCCCATAGGTATGCGGTACAAGAGGGCGATGCAACGATGATCATCATAGCTTCACAGCCCGGACAAATAAAAAGCATGGATTTTAATTTGCAATAAGCCAGGGGTTCTGAAAATAATAAACCACACTGAAAATTAAACAGATCGCTTTAAAAAGTAATTGGCGATAGCAAGATTTTTTTCACTTTTATAGAAATGGTTAAAGTGGAAAACAAAAGAAAAAAAGGTATAAATCCTTTTTTTCAGGGATATATGGACAATCCGTGGATGGATGGGAATCAACGTTGGCCATTGGTAATTTTTATCAAAACAAAAGGAAATGTGTGGTTATGCTGCACTCGTTCAGAAATAATAATTTATCCGCTTGTGCGGTCATCGCGTTTAGTGATAAAATTTTTAAAGGCCCGGTAGAAACATTTTCTCACAACCTTCACTTAATAAATCAACCATGAAAAAGTATTTTTTATTCCTGTTTTGCTTTCTGCTTTCAGCAGCCACCGCTTCCGCACAATCAAAACCAAAGACACCTGTAAAAACCAATGTGCAGGCCTTGCAAAAACTGTTAACCGGCACCGGGTTGCCTTTCAGAATGGTGAACGACAGCCTTGCCGGCATACCTTATGGAGGCGAAAACATTACATCGTACCAGGTAGTAGTGCAAAAGGTGGGTGACTTGTATATTATTTATACCAATCTTACAGAAGCCCTGCCTGGTAAAATTGATTCAACCAAATACAAATACCTGCTGCGGCAAAATGACCATTATGATCTCATAAAAATTGGAATGAGTGCGGATGATAATACGCTTTACTTAAGAGCCGATTTTTATAAAACAGCGACCACTACAGCCATACTGAAAAGGATCATTGAGCAGGTGGCCAACGTTACCAATATAATTGGGGGCGAATTAAAGTAAATTAATTTGATAAGGTTATTATTCACTGATATAAAATAAATTGCATGAAAAAATATCTTCTTGTATCTGTACTGTTATTGATAATGGTAACAGCTTTTAGCCAATCCAAACCCAAGCAAAAAGAAAAACCGCCCACTCAAAAGGAAATGGATGAGATGATGAAGGAAATGGAGACAGCGATGGACGACATGAGCCCCGAAGAAAAAAAGGAAATGGATAGCTTAGGTATTAAAATGCCGGACATGAAAAGTATTAAAAAAACCATGGCAGGCATAAGCGATGCACAATTAAACAAAGCTTACGAGGATGACAACAGGATCGTTCCTCAGAAAGATGTTGCAAGGATCAATGCTGCATTGGCAATAACGCTTTCTAATGCTGAAATGAGTGCTTACATCAATAAAACACAGCAGGCGGTATTGAGTAAATTATCTTCAGGTGCAAAATCAAAAGGCGAAGAAATACTCCAGCAAATATTAAAGCTGAAATCCTCCGTTGCAAATACGGCTGTGGGTTTATGGATGGATGGCAAACCTACACTGGCTCTTTATATTATGGGAGCGGCCTGCAAAGCCGACCCTGCTAATACCAATAACCTGAACAACTATGCCTCTTTTTTAACCATGTGTGGCGCAGAGCAAATGGCACTACCAATTCTAAGTAACCTCAATAAACGTTACCCACAAAACAGCACCATACTTAATAATATTGCACAAGCCTGGCTGGGCCTGGGCGATATAACAAGAGCCGAAAAATACGCCGATAGCACCATCCGGATATATGCAGCCCACCCACAAGCAAATATGGCCAAATGTTTAATTGAAGAAAGCAAGGGCAATATACCGGCAGCCATTGCAGCCGCTAAAAAAAGTATCAGTAAAGCATACAGTACTGAAAAAGAAAGCAAATTAGAAAAATTAGGTTACGATTTAAAAAGCGATGACCTTAACTGGGACCGGCCTATGCCGCAAGATGCATTGGGTTTAGGAAAATTTACCTGGCCGGACTATCCTTTGAATGTGGGAGAAAATAAATTATTGGAATTAGAATGGAAAAATTTTAAAAATGATTGCCAGGAGAAAATTAATGAATTGAAAATAAAGCAGGAAAAATTAGAGCAGGATTATATTACCATATCCGGTT
>JANOTW010000330.1:0-2801 GCA_031416575.1 Ferruginibacter sp. | reverse complement strand
TGGGTTAATTCCCCATCGTTGGTCAGCAATAAAACACCGGAAGTATTTCTATCCAGCCTTCCTACGGGATAGATCCTTTCCGTAGTAGCCATTTTAGTTAATTGCAATACCGTTTTTCTTCCCTGCGGGTCATCGGTAGTGGTAATGTAATCTTTTGGTTTGTTCAATAAAATGTACACCAGGTTTTTGCTAACAAATAATTTTTTACCGTTGAACTGCACTTCATCCCTTTCCGTTACTTTATGCGCCGGTTCTTTTACCACTTCACCATTCACTTTTACTTTACCTTCTTTTATAATAGTAACAGCATCCCTTCTGCTGCATATCCCGCAATGGGCCACAAATTTATTCAAGGGCATTTCCGCGGTAACCGGCGAAGACGGCCTGACAACTTTTTGTGCAGGTTTAACCGGGGCAGGGGCGTATTCTTTTTTGATGCCCACAATTTTTTGAACCTCCTCAAAATTGTTTTCAATAGCTTTTACTTTATCTTCTTTTCGTGAAGCGCTAATGATCCCTCTGTCCTGGAGAGAGCCAGTCCCGGCTTTTCGGGAGCGGGGGTTTAGATCAGTTTTTACAGGAGCTTGAGGCGGAGCATTTCTTGCTGCTGCTTTCAATTGTCGTTTTTCTTCAAAACGTTTATCTATAGCTGCGGCCCTTTGTTTTTTGGCTTTCTTTTTGGCTTGTTTGAATTCTTCTTTAATTAAACTGTTCTTTTTTTTGGGAACAAATTTCTGGAAAGGCGCCTGGCTCATTTTTGTAGCGTTTTTACTGTTATTTCAACAGGGGTGAGCGGTGAAGGTAACAATTTGAAAATTAACGCTTAATTTCAAGCACATTTTATACATTGAAATGAATAATTATTTTAGCTTTATTGATACCGGATTGCTAGATCAAAAATTAAACGCCGGGCAATTTCCATTCTCAAAATATTTATTTTGGGATACCCCTATTGAGATGATTGATAAAAATCGGCATCAGAAATATATTATAGAAAGGGTACTTTTAAAAGGATTTTTAACCGACTTTTATTTGTTGTTAAAGATGTATTCCAGTGATGAAATTATTGCTGCCGTAAAAAGGAGTAAAGTGCTCGACAAGAAAACAATTAATTTTTGTAGCTTTTTTTTTAAGGTGCCTATAAATGAGTTGCATGCTTCATCTTACTACAATTGACAAAGAAACTTACGAACTGTTACAAAAATTAAGTTCCATAGAAATAATTTCCTCACGGTTTGCGTTGGCTGGTGGCACTTCGCTGGCATTGCAAATTGGCCATAGGCAATCCATTGATCTGGATTTTTTTTCTCCCACCAATTTTGATGTTAAGGAATTAGAAATTACACTTGCTGCCACCCCAACAATAGATTTTCAATTTATTAGTAGCAACAGCAGGATGTTATTTTGTTATATCAATCATATTAAATGTGATTTTGTAAATGAACCTGCCCGGTTAATCAATCCTTTTTTGTGCTATGATCAGGTGCGTTATTTTTCTGTAGAGGATATTGCTGCCATGAAAATGCACGCTATTTGCGGTAGGGGTAAAAAGAAAGATATTTTTGATTTGTATGCTTTATTGCAACTTTATACCTGGCGGGATTTAATCAACTCATTCAAGAAAAAATACAACGAAGATCAATTGTATTTTTTGTGGCGAAGCATCATCTATTTTGAAGGTGCCAACGAAGACCCGGACATAAAAGGCATACAACCTTATAATAAAAATTGGAATGAAATAAAGGAAATTATTATAAGAAAATGCGGGGAGTAAGTAAATGGGTGCATTCCAAATTCGCCTCGCAGCGTGGCTGCAAAATAGCCAAGATACACTTTGTTGATTTTCAATAATTTGACAATGGTGTATATATAATTGCCGCCTCCTTTTTGAAGCTGTGGCCGGTGAGGACACCAGCCAGCGACAATTTGGAATGCACCCTAAGTAAATTGGTTATACTTCGCAACACATAAAAACGTGAATCGATTTTATTAACCCGGCAGAACGGTTGCATGGCAGCATCCCTGTCTGCTTGACACAGTCAGGCAGGGTTGTGTTATGTTAATCCCGATTTTTTATCGGGGGCTTGCCGATCTTTTCGGCATCCCGATGTTACACTTGAACCGGGACCTCTACTGCATACCAATGGGAATCTTAAATTGCGTTTTAAATTAGGTGCGAATCCATTTTTTGTTAGTACAACAAAATTAAATTCACGTTTTTAAGCGTTGCGGAGTATAGCTTGGGTGAATATGATTATCTACAGAAGTAAGGGTTTGGTAAATTATTCCTTTCCGTCTGAATTATTATCATTGTAAACCAAAAAAAGCGGCAATCCAATTCGGTTGCCGCTTTAGTTACAGGGATTTACTGAGTTATTTCCTGCCTGCTTTATTTTTCTTTTTTTCTTCCATTTTATTAATTTGTTCCGGCGTTAAAAGCTGCTTAAAATTTTCTTTTTGGTCTTGTTTCAATGCCATTAATTGTTCTTTCTTTTCTGTATCGCTTAATTGGGCGTTTTCCTTAATGGCTTTTGCTTTAGCCTGGCTGGCTTCCCGGTTAGCTTTTAATTTAGTTACCTGGTCATCCGAAAGATTTAAATCAGCTTTCATTCTTTCCATCTTTTTACCTGCCTTTAAATCGTGTTTTGCTTTGCGGCCTGTTTTATTTTGCGCCAACTGGTTTTTTTGCTCAGGGGTTAGTACTTTACTCATTTGCTCTTTTTGTACTTTGAGGATTGCTTCTTTTTTGGCATTATAATCCTTCACGGTCATGTTTTCATTTTTCTTGAGTTCAGTCAATT
>JANOTW010000329.1:0-4558 GCA_031416575.1 Ferruginibacter sp. | reverse complement strand
TTCCGGTGTGGAACCCCCCGGGGAAGGTGGTAAACTTCATGATCATATTTAGTTGGTTTTATTTGATGACCAAATATACAACTTAATTAATTGGTTATCAAATAATTATGCCTTATTTTAATAGCATTGGTGTCCTCACCGACCACAGCCTCAAAACAGAAGCGAAAATTTGAAATGCACCCCATTTACAACTTATATATTATACCCTGATTTTGTGACGGGAAAAGGATTCTAAAAATAAAAATTATTGAGGGATAACTTCAACCGGAATTTTGCAGGCGCATATCAAATTCGCCTAGCAGCGTGGCTTCAAAATACCCAACATACACTTTGTTGATTTTCAATAATTTGACAATGGTGTATATAATTGTCGCTTTACTATAAAGAGTGGTCGGTGAGACATCGATCACGGCGGGGCTACCCTTAGCTGGTGTCCCACCAGCCAGCGACAATTATATATACACCATTGTTAACTTACTGACAACCGATAAAAAATGACTGCAAATTTTCAGGGTCAAGCTCCCCTCTCCTTCGGAGAGGGCCTGTCCCGATTTTTCGGGAGGTTGGGGGTGAGGTCAAACGCAGGGTTAAGCAGACCAATATTTAATAACTGACAACTATCCAATTTCAAAAAAGGGTATAGAGCTTTTGTTGCCCCGCCAGGGCAGGATGAATTTGGTATGCACCCAATTTTGCAGGGAGCATTCTTTTTGAACGGTCTGAAGTATTCTATAGCCTCGCCGTCTGAGCCGGTGAATTGTACCGGCAACTTTTTATGAAACATGAAAACAATAAAACTATAGTAAATTACATCGAAAGAAGATTAATTCCCGGTTGGCGATTCATAATTCATAACTCATTATTCATTATTCATTACTCATAACTCATTACTCATTACTAATTATTCATTACTAATTATTCATTATTGATATTATGAAATCAAAATTACTGATAGTGGTTACCTTGTTGCTGGTTACAATTACCACCTGGCTTGCCTGTATGCATGACAATAACGGAGTTAATTCAATGCCAGACAAGGTGAGTTACAATTTTCATATCCGCCCAATTTTATCTGATAAATGTTTTAAATGCCACGGCCCTGATATTAATAAACGGGAAGCTGGTTTAAGGCTTGATATCCCCGATTCCGCATTTGGTCCCCTAAAGGAAACAAAAGGCGCTTTTGCATTGGTTCCCTTTAAGCCGGAGGAATCAGAATTATATAAGCGGATATCTTCTACTGATACCGCCTACCTGATGCCTTCGCCGTCATCACATCTGGGTGTATTATCGGCTTATGAGATCGGGCTGTTTAAAAAATGGATAAAGCAAGGCGCTAAATATGAGCCGCACTGGGCTTTTGCAAAACCCGTAAAAGCGCCCCTGCCAACGATAAAAAATAAAGAACTTGCAAAAAATGAGATTGATTATTTTATTATAGGTAAACAGGAACAGGCAGGGCTGGCGCCGAATGAGGGGGCAGACAGGGAGCGGTTATTAAAACGGGTATCGCTTGATCTAACCGGATTGCCGCCTTCGGAAAAAATGATGGATCAATTGCTGGCCAATCAAAGTGCGAACGCTTATGAAGCCGCCGTTGACGAGTTGTTGAATACACCTTCCTATGGCGAAAAAATGGCGGTTCACTGGTTGGATGTAGCCCGCTATTCGGACAGCTATGGTTACCAGGATGATAATGTAAGAACACAATGGGCATGGCGTGATTGGGTCATTCATGCTTTCAATAAAAACCTTCCATACAATCAGTTTCTTACCTGGCAAATAGCAGGCGATATGTTGCCCAATGCTACGAAGGAACAAATACTGGCAACCGCTTTTTTTCGCAATCATAAATACACGGAGGAAGGTGGTGTAATTCCCGAAGAGTACCGCATCGAATACATTCTTGATAAAACCAAAACCTTTGGTAAAGGGATTCTGGCGCTCACGGTAGAGTGTGCCCAATGCCATGACCATAAGTACGACCCTTTTTCTCAAAAAGACTATTACCAGTTATTCGCCTTTTTCAACAACACGAAAGAAGTGGGATATGAAGGCGATGTGTCTGTATCAAAGCCCGCAAAAAATCCCAAACTAACTATAAATGATGTGGAAGCGAAAAGCATTTTATCATT
The DNA here is from genome assembly GCA_031416575.1 of Ferruginibacter sp. Taxonomy (GTDB): domain Bacteria; phylum Bacteroidota; class Bacteroidia; order Chitinophagales; family Chitinophagaceae; genus Ferruginibacter. Next base: position 2,423 of record JANOTW010000329.1, on the reverse strand, counting down.
CATAAATAAAAAAGATACAGGCAGTCTCACGGTGTCGGTGATGGGTGAAAATGATACCCTGCGAAAAACATATATCCTTAACCGTGGTGTGTATGATCAACCTGGTATGCAGGTTTTTCCGGCTGCATTAAAATCCGTGATGGAATATGATACAATCAAAAATTCCCGTAACAGGCTGGGCCTTGCAGCCTGGACTGTAAACAAAAACAACCCGCTTACTGCCCGCGTTTTTGTAAACCAAATCTGGCAGGAAATTTTTGGAAGGGGGATGGTAAAAACTTCCGGCGATTTTGGCATGCAGGGTGAGTTGCCCACTCACCCTGAGTTGCTCGATTGGATGGCGGTGGATTTTATGGAGCACGGTTGGGATATCAAGCGGCTGATGAAACAGATCGTCATGTCTGGCACTTACAGGCAGTCAGCCAAAATAAATGATGCGAACCACAAAAAAGATCCTGAAAATATTTACCTGTCACACGCCCCCCGGCTGAAAGTAAAAGCTGAATTTGTAAGGGATATTATTTTATCCGGCAGCGGGTTATTGGTAAAAACAATTGGCGGGCCAAGTGTAAAACCCTACCAACCCAAAGGGCTATGGGAAATGGCAAGCTCCGGCAGGGGAGAACTTGCAACCTACAAACAGGACAAGGGTGAAGCCCTTTATCGGCGTGGTATTTACACTTTCATCAAGTTGACAGTGCCACCACCCGGCATGATATTGTTTGATGCCAGCAATCGGGACCAGTGTGAAGTAAGGCGCCTGCAAACAAATACCCCGCTGCAGGCATTGATGATGATGAATGACCCCACCGTACTGGAAGCCTCCCGTGTGCTGGCTCAAAGGCTGATGGAAGAAAATATTCCGGCGGAAGAAAAAATGAAAAAAGCATTCCGCCGGATCATCTGCAGGGTTGCAAGTGTAAAAGAAAACAGTATTTTAAAAAGTTATTATGATGACCAGATAATACAATTCAGGCAAAAGAAATTGGATGCTGCCGCCACAATAAATGCAGGGGAATTTCCTTTCAATAAAAACCTGGATGTAAATGCGGTTGCCGCTTTGATGAAAGTGATCACTATGATTTATAACATGGAAGAAGCCATAACAAAATCCTGACAATGCAAAAAGAAATCCTGGAACACAGCCTTCGTTTAAACAGAAGGCGTTTCCTTTCAAAACTAAGTTTGGGCATTGGCAGCGTAGCCCTGGGGTCGTTGCTGATACCCGACCTGTTTAGCAATAAAAGCGATGAAGAAATGCTATTGGCCGGCCTGCCGCAATTTGCACCCAAAGCAAAAAGGATCATCTATCTTTTTCAAAACGGGGCGCCCTCCCAATTGGACTTGTTTGATTACAAACCAAAGCTGCAGGAAATGTTTGGCCAGGAGCTTCCGGAATCTATCCGTATGGGGCAACGCCTCACAGGCATGACTGCAGACCAGAAAAAATTTCCATTGGCAGCATCAAAATTCAAGTTTGATCAATATGGCAAGTCCAAAGCCTGGATGAGTGAACTGCTTCCCCATACATCCAAAGTAGTGGATGAATTGTGCTTTGTAAAAAGCATGTTCACCGAAGCCATCAATCACGATCCGGCGCTCACTTTTTTTCAAACAGGCGCACAAGTGGGAAACCGCCCCAGCATGGGCTCCTGGCTTAGTTATGGCCTAGGTAGCGAAAATAAAAACCTGCCGGCATTTTGTGTTTTATTATCAAAAGGAAAGGGCAACGGCCAGGGGGTTTATTCAAAATTGTGGACCAACGGATTTCTTGATTCCGTACACCAGGGCGTGCAGTTCAGCAGTGGCGATAATCCGGTGCTGTACCTCAACAATCCTGAAAGTATCAATAAAGCCGACCGCCGAAAAATGCTGGATAAGCTGGAAGAATTAAATGCGGAAAATTTCAAGGAGTCAGGCGACCCTGAGATCAATGCTAAAGTTCAGCAATACGAAATGGCGTTCCGTATGCAAACCGCCGTACCCGAAATTACCGACCTGAGCAAGGAGCCCGAAGACATAGTAAAATTATATGGGCCTGATTGCCTGATGCCCGGCACTTATGCGGCTAATTGTTTGCTGGCCCGAAAATTATCCGAAAATGGAGTTCGCTTTGTGCAGTTGTACCACCAGGGTTGGGATGCGCATGACAACCTGCCTTCACAAATACGAGGCCAGGCGCTTGATACCGACCAGGCTTCCGCGGCCCTCATCACTGATCTTAAACAACGAGGGTTACTGGATGAAACGCTGATCATCTGGGGTGGCGAATTTGGCAGAACGAATTATTGCCAGGGCAAGCTTGCGAAAGATAATTATGGCCGCGATCATCATCCCAGGTGCTTCACCATCTGGATGGCAGGTGGCGGTGTAAAGCCCGGTGTATATGGCGAAACGGATGAGTTTGGTTATAATATTATTCA
>JANOTW010000328.1:0-3189 GCA_031416575.1 Ferruginibacter sp. | reverse complement strand
CAGAACTTCAACTGATAATTATTGAGTAATGAAAATCGGATCTTGCAATAAATAAACGCTTATCTCCTCCTTCCCCTCTGTGATAAACCTCTTTTACCTCTGTGGTAAAAAAAACTAATTCCGTGGTCGGTATCACCGTATCTCCACCGAACACATAAAACAACAAAATGTCCATCGCCATAAAAATAGAAAACCTTTCCAAAGCATACCAACTCGGCAATATATTCACCGGCACTATTTCCCGTGACCTTGAGCGTTGGTGGGCCAATGCCCGGGGCAAGGAAGATCCCTTTTTAAAAATTGGAGAAGTAAACGACCGCACTACTAAAAGCGACAGCAATATTGTGTGGAGTTTAAAGGATATTAATCTCGAAATACAGTAGGGAGATGCTGTAAGCATTATTTAAAAAATTTAGAAATTGCAAATATTATCAATTTGAAAGACACTCAGCAGTATAGTTCAGTCAACCAAGTAGCAGACGATCAATGGGACATGGTGATAGAACCCCAGGCGCACCTGTTCGATTTAAAGCTGAGGGAGGTATGGAATTACCGTGATTTATTGGTGCTATTTGTAAAGCGTGATTTTTCGGCGCAATACAAACAAACCATTCTTGGCCCGCTATGGCATTTTATACAGCCCATTTTTACTACGTTGGTCTTTTTACTGGTGTTTGGAAAAATTGCCAACATCCCTACAGATGGTATAGAACCCGTTCTGTTTTATATGAGTGGCATCAGTATCTGGAATTATTTCAGCGCCTGCCTTACTGCCACCTCCAATACCTTTGTGGCCAATGCCGGTATTTTTGGTAAAGTTTACTTTCCCCGGCTGGTGATACCGCTTAGTACGGTGATGAGCAATATGGTAAAGTTAGGCATCCAGTTTAGTTTGCTCCTTGCGGTTATGATATGGGTTGGCGTAAAGAATAATAATTTTCATTTTGGGGCAAGCTGGTTACTGATCCCTTTACTCGTGCTTATGATGGCGGGCCTCGGTTTGGGCCTGGGCATTATCATTTCATCGCTCACCACCAAGTACCGCGACTTTTCAGTGCTTATCGGTTTTGCGGTGCAACTGCTCATGTACGCTACTCCGATAGCTTATCCATTATCCTTTTTAAAAGATAAATCCTTTGCCTCCTGGATTGCCTGGAACCCTCTAACGCCGATAGTGGAAGCATTCCGGTATGCGTTGTTTGGCACAGGTACGGTTAACACAACTGGCCTGATGTTTAGTGGTGGGTTTATTGTGGTGATACTGTTTTTTGGAATGGTCATTTTTAGTAAAGTGGAAAGAACGTTTATGGATACGGTTTAAAAAACATAGTCTCTAAGGGATTTAAAGAAGCGGGTTGATTTATTAATAATTTGAAAGAAAACGTACATACCGAATTTAAAAGCAGTTTCAATGATGCTGTTGTAGAGACACTGGTTGCGTTTGCCAATACTAATGGTGGCAAGGTATTGATAGGAGTCGGCAATGAAGGTAAGCCGTTGAAAAATTTCATGATCGGGGATGAGACTGTTCAACAATGGCTAAATGAAATAAAAAATAAAACGCAGCCATCAATCATGCCCGATTCAACATATATTGACCGGATGGGGGTTACGGTTGTAGAGTTGTCTGTCAAAGAATTTCCGATAAAGCCGGTGTCATTCAAAGGAAGGTATTATAAAAGAATAAACTTCAGTAATCATCAGTTAAGCCTGACAGAAATATCTGATCTGCATTTAAAAACTTTTAATACCAGTTGGGATAATTATACTACCAATGATTATACACTGGAAGATATTTCTTTGGATAAAGTGAATGCATTCATAGAAATCAGCAATAAACTCCGGGAAATAAAAATAGGGGATGATCCATTGATAGTACTCAACAAATTTGAACTGCTAAAGGAAAACAGGATTGTAAATGCCTGTCATTTGTTGTTTGCCAAAAATGATGTGTTTAAAGCTACGATTGAATTAGGCAGGTTTTCTACCCCTACACTTATCAAAGATGCATTAACGCTCCGGACAGACCTGTTTACCGAGATTGAAGAAGTATTTAATTTTATTAAGAAGCATATTAATAAGGAATATATCATTACAGGCAGTCCACAAAGAGAAGAACGTTGGCAGTATCCAATGGATGCCCTTAGGGAAATCATTATTAATATGATCGTTCACAGGGATTATATGCATTATGGCGATTCCTCCGTTAAGGTATATGATAACAATATTGAGTTTTTTAACCCCGGCAATTTACCTGATACCATTTCAATTGAACAGTTATTGCAGGGCAACTATATCTCTCAAACCCGTAATAAAAAACTGGCATCTATCTTTAAGGAATCCGGTGTTATAGAAAAATATGGCTCAGGTATCAAAAGAATTCAACAGCAGTTTATTGCTTATGGTTTGCAGCCACCCGTGTTCGAAAATTTTCAACATGGGTTCAGGGTTGTAGTGTCTGCTATTGAACATAAGGTCGTAGAAAAGGTCGTAGAAAAGGTCGTAGATAAGGTCGTAGATAAGGTCATAGAAACAATGAGCGTAAATCAGGGAAAGATAATTGAATTAATTAAAAAAAATACTTTCATTTCTGCTAATAAACTTTCAATTGAAATAGGGATTTCTCAAAGGAAAGTTCAGGAAAATATCCAGAAATTAAAAGAACTGAATAAGTTAAAAAGGATAGGACCTGACAAAGGAGGGCATTGGGAGATAGTTGATGAGTTTGTTCCCTAAGTAATTATTGCAGGACGTTAAAACCTCTTAAGGGTTTAAACTTTATGTTTAAAATGAGTTTCTTTGTTTCAACAGCGCTGTTGAAAATTCACGCCTGATACAAATCTGCAAACAGTTATAGCAGGTGAATTATATCTCTCAAACCCGGAAAAAGAAACTGGCACCTATTTTCATGGAAGCTGGTGTTATAGAAAAATATGGCTCAGGTATTAAAAGAATTCAACAGCAGTTTATTGCTTATGGTTTGCAGCCACCCGTGTTCGAAAATTTTCAACATGGGTTCAGGGTTGTAGTGTCTGCTATTGAACAAAAGGTCGGTGAAAAGGTCGGTGAAAAGGTCGTAGAAAAGGTCGGTGAAAAATCCGGTATTGAGATTGATGGGAGATTGAATATTAATCAGAAAAAAATACTAGAATTAGTTAAAAGGAATTCTTTGGTTACAGCCAAAATTTT
>JANOTW010000327.1:0-1824 GCA_031416575.1 Ferruginibacter sp. | reverse complement strand
AAAATACCAGCCGCTACGATATGAACGATTACAGATACATCACACTATTAGGGTTAATATTATTTTGTTCCTTTTGTTGCGGGGCGCAGGATAATAATTATGTATATAAGGATACCGCTGTTTTATTCGCGGATTCTGTTGAAGCGGAAGCAAAAGCGATGGAAAAGGAAGCATTGGCGCCGGATGAAAATGAGGAGGGAGAAAACTTTGAGGAGGATTATATAGCGGATACCATACTCCTCAACAATCAACTGTTTGTTGATCCGGATTCCATAAAGGCATTAAAACATTCGAAGCCTTTTTCTTATGCTAAAAACCTTGACTCAATGCTTTACGCATACCAGCAACGCCTGGAAAGCGAAGAAGTTGCTGCAAAAAATAAAATTTCCTGGCTGGAGCGCTTTTTATTATCGCCCGTTACCACATATTTTTTTTGGATGCTGGCAATAGTTTTTATTTCCATAATTCTATATAAACTATTTTTCACGGAAGGCTTTTTTCAACGTTCTTACGCTAAAATAAATGTTGCGGCGTTGCCGGATGAAAGGGGGGCTTTATCAAAGTCCGCTGATTATGGAAAACTGATAGCACAGGCGGTTAGCATCGGCAACTATAGAATGGCGGTGCGTTACCATTACCTGCAATCTTTACAAAAGCTTTCCTTAAAAGGCGCCATTGAATTGGCCGCGGATAAAACCAACCATCAATATGTGAGTGAATTAACAGGCAAAACCTATAAAAAAGCTTTTGCATCCTTAACGCTCCACTATGAATATGTGTGGTATGGTGAGTTTGAAATTGATGAACATGTTTTCAATGCCATTCAAAATAAATTTAAACAATTTAACAGCGGGGTGTAGAAGGTTGCAAAATAAATTTAAATATAGTATTTGCGTTGTATTGGTTACCGTGCTTTCCATGTCATGTGGTTCAAACCGTGTAAAATTGCCGCCATTAAAAGAAACATTTTCCCGAAAGGATAAAAACCCTTTTGGGGCCTTTGTTTTGCACCATCAACTGGAACAATTGTATTACCATAATACTATCAGCATTGTGAAAGATAATTTTGAAAAAACCTGCCGGGATATTTCCGATACCGGGTCGGTTTACATCAATATAAGTAAAAATCTTTTTTTATCGAAGGCCGATTTGACAGGGATGCTGGCGTACGTTTATAATGGCAACAGCCTGTTTATATCAAGCGGTAATATTGATCAGCGATTGTTGGATACCCTGGGTTGTGCTGTTAGTAAACCATTTTACGAGCTATCTATTCCTGAAATGAAATACACTTTCGTGAAACCGGCAAGGGAGGTTTTCAACGATTCCGCCGCCTATCAATATTTTTATGTTCCTTTTTCCAGTCATTTTACAAAAATGGATAAACCGCATTCAAAAATATTGGGCAATAATAGATCGGGACCTAATTTCATGGTGGTTTTTCACGGGAAGGGCCGTTTTTATCTTCATACGGAACCACGGGCGCTGAGTAATTATTTTTTATTGCAAAAAGATAATTACAAATATTTCCTTAATGTTTTTTCATTTACCCCTTCCATCCCGCAACATGTATATTGGGATGACTATTATAACAAAAGAAATTTTCCGGGGGATAAAAACGGCAACAGGTCAAGCCTGGCGGTTTTGCTGCAATACCCCGCAATGGCCTGGGCTTTCTGGTTGCTATTGATGCTGTTTGGATTGTACATTTTCTTTGGTGGCAAACGCAGGCAGCGCATTGTACCCACCATTGCCCCCAATACCAATACCACGCTTACTTTTACTGAAACGATTGGCCGCCTGTACCTGCAGAAAAAAGATAAC